>JAHEGP010000085.1 GCA_024645065.1 Cellvibrionales bacterium
AATTGCTTGGCGAAGTCGGAATCCCCTCTGCCGACAAGCGCCTCAATGAATACCCCCATCAATTATCTGGCGGGATGCGACAAAGGGTAATGATAGCTATCGCACTCGCATTGAAGCCTGCTCTGCTGATTGCCGACGAACCCACCACAGCACTGGACGTGACGATTCAGGCACAGATCCTGGATTTGATAAAAACCCTGCGGGAACGCCACGGCATGGCAGTTATGTTGATCACCCACGATCTCGGTGTGATCGCCGAGACCTGCGACCGCATCCTGGTCATGTATGCCGGCCGTGTTGCGGAAAGAGCGACTGTCAAACAGCTCTTTGCCCAACCGGCTCATCCCTACAGCATCGGCCTGCTGGGTTCCATTCCTCGCATTGATGGAGAGCCGCGCACCGAGTTGAATACCATCCCGGGTGTGGTGCCCCCTATCGACCAGCTGGGCAGGGCTTGTCGCTTCGCCGGTCGATGCAGCCACGTGCGCGAACGGTGCCGGGCTGAACAGCCAGCGATGGAGCTTGTCGCCAATGACCACCGGGTCGCTTGTCATTACTGGCGGGAGTTGACCTAGATGAGCGAAGCGCTGCTTAGGGTTCGACAGCTGAGCAAACACTTTCCGATACGTGGTGGGGTATTTCGTCGCACTGTGGCAGAAGTTCATGCTGTGGATGACGTGTCATTCGATATTTTCCCCGGCGAAACCCTGGGGCTGGTGGGAGAGTCAGGCTGCGGCAAAAGCACGATAGGGAAAACCCTGCTGCGCTTACTTGGGCGGTTTGACGGCGAGATCTGGTTTCAGGGACAAGCACTGCACGAGCTGTCCTCCAGTGGGATGAAGGAACTGCGCAAGGATATCCAGATCGTGTTCCAGGACCCCATGGAATCGCTAAATCCTCGACACACAGTGGGGGAGATTATCGAGGAGCCTCTCATTATCCACCGTCTGGGTGACAGCGCGAGCCGCAAACAAAGAGTCATCCAACTGGCCGATCGTGTAGGCTTGTCCAGCAGCGCCCTTTCCCGTTACCCCCATGAGTTTTCCGGTGGCCAACGCCAGCGTATCGGGATTGCCCGGGCAATTGCGCTCAACCCGCAATTGATTATCTGCGATGAGCCGGTTTCCGCCCTGGACGTTTCAATACAGTCGCAAATCCTGAATCTATTACTGGAGCTGCAAAGAGAACTGAATATTGCGCTGTTGTTTATTTCCCACGATCTCGCCGTAGTGAAGCACATCTCTCATCGCATAGCGGTCATGTACCTGGGAAATATTGTCGAAGTTGCCGACGCCAAAACCCTGTATCAACAACCCCACCATCCCTATACTCGCTCGCTTATCGACGCTATACCCAAACCATCCCCCGGTCGTGCCTCGAAGCGAGAACTGCTTGCAGGAGAACCCCCCTCTCCCATTAACCCGCCCAGCGCCTGTCGCTTTCACCCGCGCTGCCCGATAGCTCGTGACAAATGCCGCAAGCACAAACCCGGGATGGAAGCGGTGCGAAAACAGCATGAGGTAGCCTGCCACTTCTGGCAGGAAGCGCTGAAATAGCCGCCTGATACAAACGCAATGAATGGCGATAAACGATCCCGGGCGAAGGCCGCTCAGGTGCCCGACAGGTGATCGAGTTGCTGGGTGCTACTGAGGTAGGTTTCTTCGATTTTCTCTACCGGGATGGGTCGACTCAGATAATAGCCCTGGGCGATATCGCAACCCTGCTTTTTCAGGAAAGCTCGCTGCAGTTCGGTCTCGACACCTTCGGCAACAACACTGACGTTAAGCACGTGGGCAAGATCGATAATGGTTTTGACTATGTCTGCATCGACCTGATTGGTAACGATATCAACCACGAAAGAGCGATCGATCTTGATCACATCAACCGGGAAGCGCTTGAGGTAATTGAGCGAAGAATAGCCGGTACCGAAGTCGTCGATTGCCAGGCTCAGCCCCATCGTCCTGAGTTTGGCCAGGGTAGCGATCACCTGCTCGGGATCCTCCATAATCGTGCTCTCGGTGATCTCGAGCTCAAGGTATTGAGCCGGCAAACCCGTCTCTCTGAGTATCAGGGCTATGGTGTCGACCAGACCCGGGCTGATAATCTGCTTGCCGGATAGATTGACCGAAGCACACATCATTTTGAAGCCACGCTTGCGCCATTTCTGCAGCTGTTCACAAACTTCCCGCAAAACCCATTCGCCCAGAGGCAGAATTTGTCCGGTTTCCTCCGCCAGATAAATAAACTCATCCGGCCCGACCAGCCCTCGCTCAGGATGCTCCCATCGAATGAGAGCCTCCATCGCCGTCACCTTGCCGGTCTTGAGGTCTTCCTGTGGCTGGTAGAAAATGACGAACTCACCCCGGTCCAGGGCTCCACGCAAATCGTTTTCAAGCTGCAGTCGGCGGCTGACGTCCGCCTCCATTTGGCTCTCGTAAAACTGGTAGCGATCCCCCAGCTTCTTCGCCCGATACATTGCCATATCGGCGCTTTTCAATAAGGTGCCAATATCCTCACCGTGATCGGGAAACATCGCGATGCCAATACTGGTGCTAACGTACATTTCCTTGCCCATAAATACGAACGGGCGGGACAGCTGTTGATGAATCTTTTCCGCGACGTTAGCCACGGCCTCTGGCGATTTGACCCGGTCGAGCAGTATCGTGAACTCATCACCACCGAAACGAGCCACCATGTCCTCCTTACGCAGACTGCCCTGGACCCGCTCGGAAAAATACTTGAGCAGCAGATCACCGGTCTCATGACCGAGCGTATCGTTGACCAGCTTAAAGCGATCCAGGTCAAGAAACATGAGCGCGAGCCTGCTGTTCTCGGACCTCGGACGCGCAAGGGCTTCGCCAAAGTGCTCGTTGAACATGACACGGTTCGGAAGCCCGGTGAGGGTATCTTTGTACGCCAACTGATGGACGTGGCGCTCGGCGTGATGGGCCTGTACCAGATGTGTAATACGCTTGCTCAATACCCAGAAATTCACCGGCTTGGCGATGTAGTCAGTCGCACCCGAGGCAAACGCCTTGTTGATTGAAGCCTCGTCGTTGAGCGCGGTGATAATAAGTACCGGCACCTTGCGAGTCTGCGACAAATTTTGCAGCAGGGCGCAAGCAGTGAAGCCATCCATTTTTGGCATCACTGCATCCATTAGCACCAGATCCGGGGCCTGCTCTTCGCACTGGCTGAGCGCATGCTCGCCGTCTATCGCTTCCTCGACCCAGTACCCTTCATTGCGCAGAACTTCTGCCATCGCCATTCTGGATCCGCGATCGTCGTCTACAATAAGGATCCTGGGTTGACCCGAATACCCGCCGTCGGTTTCTCCCTTGGCCACGAGCGCCCCCGGGGGTGCTGCTGCCCTGCCAACCGAGTCCTCAGAGAAGTCACCCTGTTTCAACCAGGCAACCAGCGCGTGGCTGGCAGCACAGACTTCACCAACTATCTTGTCTGCGCCTTCCAGGTCGTCCCTGCGGGCCTGGGATTCCAACTGCTGACTGATGTCAACAAGCCGAATAGCCCCAACATTACTTGCGCTCCCTTTAATGGTATGGGCAATCACTGCGAGTTTTATAGTGTCGCGCTCGGCCAGTGCCTGCTCCAGGGCTTCAAGGTAAAGCGGCAGGTCTTCCACAATGGCCGAAATGACCTTTTCTACCGCCGACCCGAGTTGGGCCTCAAGATTGTGCAACACCTGGATGTCAACGATATCGGCGTTGTTGTCGATATCCTGGCCCCGACAACAATTTCTTCAGGCTCGAAACCATCGATATGGTCCCAGGTTTCTTCCTCCGCTGGCCCCGAAGCATCGAGCCACCTGAGCAGTTTCTCCTTGAGGCTCTCCCGGCTTAGGGGCTTGGCGAGATAGTCGTCCATACCCACCGAGAGACAGCGTTCACTTTCGCCCTCAGTGACGTTTGCCGTCATGGCAATGATCGGCACGTGGTTGTCTTCCGCCTCATATTCCCTGATTATTGCCGTCGCCTTGTAGCCGTCCAGCTCAGGCATATGGCAATCCATCAGCACCAGATCGTAGCTGGCCCGCGCAATCTGGGCCAGACACTCCTTGCCATTGTTGACTACGTCCGCCTGGCAACCCATGCGCTCCAGCATTGCCAATGCAACCTGCTGATTGGCTCTATCATCTTCCACCACCAGCAATCGACTGCCGCGAAACATGATGGATGAGGGCTCCAATAATTTCCGCTGGTTTGCAGCCGCATCACCGGTCTTCTGTATTTCATTGATGCAACTGACGAGGTGATTGCGCAATACCGGTTTGGTCAGCATGGCACTGGCATAGTTTTCACAGGTCGAATCGACATGGGACCCATTTCGCTGGACGAAGATCACCCCTGCCTGGCGCAAGACCGGGACGCTGCGGATATAGCGCAGCAATTCGAAGCCGCGCCCGCCATCCAGCATTTCATCGAGCAACACAAGAGTAAATGGCTGCTGGGAAGAGGCTTCGACCAACTTTTCCTGTGCCTCTTCGAAACCTGCCGCGGCATCCCAGGAGATCTGGTTGCGATCGAGCATACACCCGATGCTGCGTTGAACCAGGGTATTATTGTCGACAATCAACATGCGCCCCTGAGTGGCCTTTACACGCAGCGACTTCGACGATGTCTCCTCGCCACCCGGGCGCAACAGCGGTAGGGTAAACCAGAAACGGCTACCTTCCCCGACACCGCTTTCTACCCCCATATTACCGCCCATCAGCTGCACTAACTGACGTGAGATAGCCAAACCCAGCCCGGTACCGCCAAACTTTCTGGTAGTGGATTCATCGCCCTGGGAGAAGACTTCAAAAATGCGTTCTTGCTGTTCTGCGCCGATTCCTATGCCGGTATCCCAGACTTCAAATCTTAAGTTCACATCATCTGCATTGATCTCACTTAAAGACACTTCAATGCCAACTGAACCCCGCTCGGTAAACTTGATGGCGTTACCGGCCAGGTTGACCAGTACCTGGCGGACTCTGTCACTGTCACCAATCAGGGACTCCGGAATTTCGGCGGCTGCAACATAAGCAAAATCAATGCTCTTGCGCTGGGCCTGCGAGCCCAGTAATACGACAATTTCCTCCAGGCATTCATAAAGGTCGAACTCGCGCAGCGATAACTGCGCCTTACCCGCTTCATTCTTGGAGAAATCGAGTAAGTCATCGATCAAGCTCAGCAAGGACTCAGCAGAGCTGCGGGCTATGCCGACAAATTCCTTTTGTTTTTCGCCCAGGCGCATATCACTGAGCAGATCCAGCATACCCAGTACCCCGTTCATCGGCGTACGCAGCTCATGGCTGACATTGGCAGCAAATTCACCCTTGGCCCTGGCTGATTCAAGGGCCTGATCGCGCGCCAGCTTGAGTGCCTCTTCCCTGCCGTCCAGCACATCCATCATGGTATTGAAGGCACTCTCCATATCGCGGATATCACTGGTGCCCCGCAATTCTGCCCGAATGGCGTTTTCGCCCTGCTCTGCCTTGCGCATCGTTTTCGCAAGATTCTGCAAGGGACGGGTCAAACGCCCGGTTACCGTGAGCAACACCAGCAACAAAATGGAGGCCAGGACCATCGACACCAGCAAGTTGTAGCGAAAAATACTACTCTCCATATTGTTCAGGGTCGCCTTACTCATGGTCACCCTGACATGGCCAATCAACTCCGGCGCACCTCTAAGCACGGTAAATGGAGATTCAGCCGCGCCGCCACTATAGACGGGAGAATCGAAGTACCAGGCGAGCGGCGTTTCCCCAAACAGTGCTAACGCCGGGGAATGGCTGACCTGGGAGAAATCGGCGGGAATATCACTGTATAAAACCCGGTCACCGATATCCCGTATTTCTACTGCCTCGATATCCGGGAACGCTTTAATGACAGCAGCGGCCTCTAAGGCGCTATCCTCGCTGCTGTAAAGCAGTGCCAGCGTACTTTGCTCGGCAAAACTTTCTGTGAGTTTCAAGCCTTCACCGACCAGCCGCTCGCGCAGCTTTTGGCTGGTAAGCTCAGATATGACTATGCTGCAGACCAGAGCCAATAAAAGCATGCCCAGGCTGAAAATAATGCCTAGCTGGTTTCTAAAGCTGATGTTCTTGAGCATGCGTCGTGTTTACCTTTGGCAGCGGGTCTATTGTCTCGGGAAGACCACGTCTATTTCCCGCATCCTGGCACGCGATAGATTCAAGCCCAGGTGCTCGGCTGTACGGATATTCAGCGCTATCAATAGGTCTCGGGTGTGCTGAATTCCAATATTATTACCGTCGCGCTTGGCCAGAAGCGCCCTGGCTATCGACCCGCCAAGCCCCTGATTGTCAGGATAAAGTGAGAATAAAACACCCTTTGAAACATAGGAAGGATTACTGGAATATACCAGCAATTTTCGGTTCCATGCGGACTTCAGCACATGGTAAAGCACCGAGCGTTCCCGCAGGGCGATGTCTCCCTGTAACAGCCAGACGCTATCACTTTTCGGGTCAAGTGTTTCAAATACGGCGCGGTACCAGTTTGCAGATTCACTCAGTGTTTCGAAAAGGTGGACTTCAAGTTTCAGTCCATGGGAATCAGCCACGGCCTTGGCTCGCTGTATCAAGCGCCCATGAAGAGCCTGCTGGTAGCTAACGTGCACGGTCTTGATGTGAGGCGCCAAGGCCACGAGCTCACGAAACAATTCATCAGGGTCGGGTGCCAGGGTAATAGCGGTAAAATCCGGAGCAACGTTTTCTGGTGCAGCCAATATTGCACTGCTTACGGTAAGGTAATCCGGTGGCAATTGTTGCACGATATCCATCGCCTGGTTGCCCAGTGCCACTGCGGTATTGAGCTGGGTGCTGTCCAGAATAGCGACAACGTCGTCAAGACTGGCGTTACGCGCCAGCACCCGGTCCTTGACCTCGCCAGGATAGGAAGAGCGAATGCCGTCTATGATGTCAGAGAAAACCCGGACATAAGGGTCCGGCACGTCGGGATAAAACACCAGAATATCATCGGTAGCTTTGACCTGGGCTGAGACCGGTAGAGCAAATAACAGCAATTGAATGGCAACAACAAGCGCCAGCAGCGTCGCAGCGCTGAAAGGCAATCGCTGTCCCCGGCACCCGGACTTCAACCTGGCGCCTTACCCGGCTGGTAGCCGCAGCATGGAATGGTTGGCAATACCCTGTCAATCATGGGGAACAGCGCGCTCCTTTTCGCCGCAATAATTGATATCGTCGCATCGCAGGGGTAAAAATGAGCCTGCTGGCCTGGAGCAACTCTCTTCATAGCAGGCGTGTATTCCACCGTTAACACATAGACTGAAAATGATGTAACCCTGGTGCGGGGTCATGCCCCGGTCGAGTAAAAAAGCGCTCATATAGCCCGCAAGGTTCAAGGATTCGCCATGGTTTTCAATCAGGTATTCCTGGACCTGGTAGGCAGCGGCCAGGTGCGGACCGTCTTCAAAACCAAGGTTTTTTGCAACCCCTTGCATCGCGGTCACCCTTTCATCCCCCGTTACTATCGGGCGTACGAAACCGGGCAGCATGGTTTTCCCTTTGTTCCTGGCATGGGCCTGGATGAACTCCGCTGCCGAATGTCCTTGCTGCAGCGAGCGGGCGGCGGCGGCGATGAAGTGGCAGGTTTCCAGGACTGTACCCGGGCCATACATACGGGAATCACTGGCCATGATTCCAGCGCAGATTGCCGCTGACGGTACCACCCTGGCATCCCCCCCAAATGCTCCAATCTGGTTGCACCAGATCCTGGCGTCGGGCCAGCTCAGGCAGATAAAGGCGCTTTCCATCCAATCGGACAATTGTTTTTCCGGTAGTTTGCCGGTTACATTGAGCACCAATACCTGAAAAAAGCCCGCCCTGCCGACCAGGTCATCCAGCATCGAATAGCCGTGACTGGAGACGCCTTGCCCAAGCACCCAGCCACCTTTGCGCGAAAAAATTCGGCCCCGGCGCCTGTCCCAGTAGTCCACGCTAGCCTTGTCAGTCATCGGATTCAGCCCGCTCATAGTGATAACGGCTATCGCTGATGAAAGGCATGTCGGTCACGGGCTTACCGCTCAGCTCGATGCCATGCGCCAGCAAGCCGGGACTGGATGCCAGTTGAAACAGTCCCGCGCCGACATTGGGCGGCAGCCCCAACTCGGTAAACATGGCCGCGGCGAGGCCGGTTATACGCCAGCCGGCATTTGCGCTCTCCAGGCCCGACACAAACGCCATACCCCAGGCCAGGGCCTCGTTGTGGGGAAAAGATTTATGCAAGCGGGCCGCCGCTGTTCGCGCGAAGCTATCAATACCAGCAAAACAGCCGCCAAAACCGGGCGCGGGCCTAACCGGCTCCCCTTCTTGCCGCGCTTGCTCGCTGATCGCCTCGCAAAGTTCTGCGGCCCGGGCACAAGGATCATGACGGATATTCCTGCGCAAAAATTTGATAGCGTCGCGAACTTCAGCGCCCCCGAGTTGTTCGCCGCCCATTAGCGCAAGCCCAATGGGCAAAAAATGCAGCGGGTCTGTCTTTGAGACACTGGCGTTCATTACCGCTCGGGCACCCGCATGACGCGGGCCGGGGTTAGCCAGCAGGATGAGGGTTTGCTGCAATTGCCGGGCTTGCAAAGCGCTGGGAAGCTCGCCTTTCAACAGGCAAAAAACCACTTCTACCAGGCTTCTGCGCTCCATCAAATCAAGCACATCGTAGCCATGCCACAGCACCCGCTCGGCAACAAAGGGATTGCCCGGATCGGCAATTTCCCGGCAAACCTTTGTGTTGACCTTATCGGAAAATTTGTCGCCGCGGGCTGTGACCACCGCGGCCTCCGGCTGCCTTGTTATCATCACTAGAATTGATATCCAATTTTGGCGTAGAAGGCCCGTCCAGCCAGCGGGAAATCGCCGGGGACCAGCGAGCCTCCGGGAATATCAGACGCCCCCGGACTGGGTTCGTAGGGCTCGACATCGAAAACGTTATTGACCACCAGGGAAATATCCATATGGTTAATGATATTGGTGCGCCGAAGCACCAGGGAGGTCAGCGTATAGTCGTCTATCTCGGCACGGGGATCTCCGGGTTCACGTTTCCGGCCGGAGACCCATTTTGCCTGCCCGCTCAATTCCCATTCGTAGGCAAAATTCCAGTGCAAATCGGCATAGAGCTGGTGTTGGGGTGCATTGGCGACGTCCTCGTTGTCGTTCTCATCGCCATCAAAGCGTGAGCGTTGCAGCGCATAATAGGTCTGCAGGGACAGGCTTGGCGCAATGCGCCATGACGCTTCCAACTCGAAGCCATAACCCGTTTGGCCGCCGGCGTTTTCCGCTTGCCGGGCCACCTCATCATTGGAGCCCCTGAAAGTTCCGTACTGTATGGAATCGTCGATTCTGTAGTAATAAATATTTAATCCAGTGCGTAGATCGAAGGTCGGGCGATAGTCGAAAGCCACCTCAAAGGTATTGATTGTCTCGGGGTCGAGGTCGGGGTCTCCGAGACTTACCGGATTGTTGACGACGAACAGCTCGGCGAACGAGGGCGCCCTGAAAGCGCGCCCATAGAGGAACTTGGTGGTAAGATCCTGGCGGGTATTCCATACCAGGGCCGCCCGCGGGTTGACGGTTGAGCCAAAATCGGAATAGTGATCGTAGCGCACGCCCAGGGTGAGATTCCAATCCGCTGCTACAGCCCATTCGTCCTGCAGCGAAGCGTAATACACTGTGCGGCTCTCGTCGGTGATGAAGTTGTACGCTGTTCCGGTGACCGACGTCAGTTCGCCTCCGACTATTTCGATTCGCAGGGCACCTGACCCGTCATCTCCCTCTTCGAGTAAAGCCGGGGGGCCGTAGTTTTTGGTTTCCTCGCCGCGCAATTCTGCGTAACTCACGCCGGCTGCAATGCGGATACTGTGACGATTGAAGCCGTTAAAAAAGGCCGAGCTATCGAAACGCGTGTGTTCCTCGTAGATCTCAGGGTTTCCCAACATCCCTTCCGTAAACAACCCCAAACGGCCAGGATTTTCCTTATCAACATCAACTCTGACATTGCCCTCGCTGGTCAGAGGGATCAGCGCGCCCGCCGGAAACAGTGACTGCCTGGACCTGGTATTAATGTCCATATAGCTTAGCCTGGCTTCATATTCCCAATTCTTGAAGCTATCCCGGTTGACATAACCCAGGTCGAAAAGATAATTGTTCGCTTCTGACTCCCCATCGGGGTCCAGTGCCAGGGCAAGCCCCGGGCCCACTCCCCCCTGCTGCCGCCAGTTCCAGACGGAAAACTTCCAGTGCCTCCAGCTCATGTCGACCCGAAAGTCAGCCCTTTCTTCATCCGTGGCGGCCTGGGACGGCGCAAGTGACACGGCCAATCCAGTTAGGGGCGCTATCTCACTATCAAACGTGGTTTGCGCATCGGCATCGATTATCCGGCCACTGTCCCCGCTGGTATCGAACAGATTTATTGAAAAAGCCAGCTCGACCTCACCCAGCTTGCTGCCGTTGAGCAACCACAGCTCCCGGGTATCGAAGGAGCCGACCCGGGCACCGAGGTGCGTTCCGCCAATCTGCGTGCTGGTTTTGGTAATCACATTGATGACCCCGGCAAAGGCATCGGCGCCGTAAATTGCCGATCCAGGCCCGCGAATCACTTCAACTCGCGCGATATTGCTGACCGGCAGGGTATTTTTAGCACCACGGTCACCGAAATAAAGCTGCGTGATGGGGGTCCCGTTCACCAGCATCAGCACCTGGGGATTTCTGTCGTTATGAATGCCTCGCATCGAGTAAATGGGCGAGAACCGGTAAGAGGAAAGCGCCACGTGCAAGCCGGGGACGGTTGCCAGGACTTCGTCGAGATTCGCGGCGCCCATCGCCGCTATTTCACTGGCGGTAATCACGGTGGCAACGGCGGGCGCCTCCGAAATGGCCTGCTGCTGGCCGGTGGCGATACTGACAAAATCCTCATCGCCAAAAGACAGCAACAAGTCTTCCTCAGCGGCAATGCCTGTGCCGGTAAACGACATCAACAAAGCCAACCAGAGGCAGTGATAACGAACTGAACTAGTCATAAAATGCGGCCTGAAAACAGCTTACCCCATGAAATGCGACACAATCCCGGTGTTCTGATTCCGCCCAATCCTTCCCATCGGCAGCAACTTCTTTTCCTGGCCTGTTTGCTACGCCGGGCTGGCATCTCTCTCGACGCTTGAACAAGGAGTTTTTTACCGAACCATTATTATTAAAGTCTTGAAAGCGCTAGTAAAATTGTAGGTTAGGCCTGCAAATCACGCCACTCGGTATAGGCACAATCCCGGGCGACTGC
>JAHEGP010000306.1 GCA_024645065.1 Cellvibrionales bacterium
CGCCATTCCGGTGGAGTTACTGGTAGGAATAGTCTGCTTCGAGGGGTCCAGCCTGTCCCACACAGCGGTGATCGCCAACGCGCTGGGTATTCCCGCGGTGATGGGCGCCGGAACGATTCGCAACCTGGCAGACAACACCCTGCTCATTGTCGATGGCAACAGCGGCCAGGTGATGCGCAATCCAGGGCCGGCCTTATTGACCGAGTATCGGAAGCTGGCGGACGACCAGCGTTTTCTGAGCAAGCGGCTGGAGCGCTTGCGATCACTGCCGGCCGAGACCACCGACGGCGTGCCCGTCACCCTGTACGCCAATACCGGGCTGCTCGCCGACATCTCTCCCGGCCTGGTCAACGGCGCCCAGGGTGTCGGCCTGTACCGCACGGAAATTCCTTTTATGATTCGCAGCAGCTTCCCCTCTGAGGAGGAGCAGGTAGAGGTTTACAGCCAGGTGCTCGCCGCGTACGAAGGAATGCCGGTACACATGCGTACCCTGGACATAGGCGGCGACAAACAGCTGCCCTACTTCCCGGTAGAAAATGAGGAAAATCCCGCGCTGGGGTGGCGGGGAATGCGATTTACCCTGGACAACAGCCCGCTGTTGATGACCCAGGTAAGAGCCATGATCCGCGCCGCCGAAGGCCGCGGCAATCTGCGCATATTGTTGCCGATGGTAAGCTCGACCAGCGAACTCGACGATTTCAGGGATTTGCTGGCGGACGCCCTCGGGCAGCTGCGGGAGGAAGGGTACACCGCAAGCGCCCCCGGACTGGGTGTGATGATAGAGGTGCCCGCCGCAATCTCCCAGATACCGGTCTGGGCAGACAAGATTGATTTTATTTCAATCGGTTCAAATGATCTGAGCCAGTACCTGTTGGCGCTGGACCGGGACAACCCCCGGGTGGCCGCGCGTTACGATCATCTCCATCCGGCGGTACTGCTGGAAATTCGCCGGATTCTGCAGCTGGCCAAAACCCATGATATCCCGGTAAGTCTGTGTGGCGAAATGGCCGCTGACCCGGTGGCAGTGGCGCTGCTCCTGGGCCTTGGCCTGCGCACCCTCAGTATGAGCGCGACCAAAGTGCCGCGAATCAAGTGGCTGATCCGCAGCCTGACCATGACCACTATGGAGCGACTTGGCGACCAGGCCCTGCAATGCAGGTATCCGGCTGATATTCGCAGACTGGTCGGAGCGGAAATGGAACAGGCGGGCCTGCATGAACTGCTGCAATAGCACCACTGGCCGGGCACCCTGCAGATACTCATGAACCCGGCTGCGATTGCATCGCTGGCTCACCTGGTGCTGGTACTTATGGTAGGTGCCAGGGTCCTGCTGCGGCCCTACCGTGAGCCCGCTTCCCGGATCGCCTGGATTGTGGTCATTGTCGCCCTGCCTTTCGTCGGCGTTGTGGCCTACATCCTGTTTGGTGAGGTCAACATCGGTCGCGGCCGCGTTGAGCGCATGCGCGCCGTTACCAGGGAGTTACAGACGACCACGGCCATTTCCCGGACTGACCAGGCGAGTTTCCGGGCAGCCGGCCCCGCTGCCTACCAGCATCTTTTCCGGGTCGGCCATTCCATCAGCGGACTCAGCCCGGTGACCGGTAACTCAGGTCGTCTGCTGGCGGACTCCAATGCCACTATTGATGCGATAGTGGCCGATATCGACCACGCCCGGGATCACGTCCATCTGCTGTTCTATATCTGGCTGGCCGATCACAACGGCTGCAAGGTGGTTAACGCACTGACCAGGGCGGCAGCACGTGGTGTGGCCTGCAGGGTTATGGCCGATGGGCTGGGTTCGCGCGCTATGATCCGCTCCCGCCACTGGCCGGCGATGGCCGATGCCGGGATCCGGGTCGCGGAGGCCCTGCCCATCGGCAATCCATTGCTGCGTTTGTTCACCGGCCGCATAGACCTGCGCAATCATCGCAAGATTGTGGTGATCGATCACCACATTACCTATTGCGGCAGCCAGAATTGCGCGGACCCCGAGTTCCGGGTGAAACCCCGCTTCGCGCCCTGGGTAGACGCGGTGATGCGCCTGGAAGGCCCCATCGCGGGGCAGAACCAGTACCTGTTCGCCTGCGACTGGATGAGTCATGTGGATGAAGACATCTCCGGACTGTTGCAGCGTTGCGCCGAACCCCGACCGGGCGGCGTGGTCGCCCAGGTCATCGGCACCGGCCCGACCGTACGTTTCTCGGCAATGCCCGAGCTGTTCGAATCGATCATGCACACGGCCCGCAGGGAATTACTTATCTCCACGCCTTACTTCGTACCCAGCGAATCAATGATGAGTGCTCTTTGCGCCACGGCGTACCGGGGTGTCGCCACCACCATCATTTTTCCAGCCAGAAATGACTCCCTGATTGTGGCCGCCGCCAGCCGCAGCTACTACGCAGCCCTGCTCGATGCGGGTGTGAGAATCTTTGAATACCAGGGGGGACTCCTGCATACCAAGTCCCTGACCATGGATGGCGAGCTGACCCTAATCGGTTCGGCCAATATGGATCGGCGCAGCTTCGACCTGAACTATGAGAACAACATTCTCCTCGTCGACCGGCAGCTGACGGCCGACATGTACCAGCGGCAACAGCATTACATAGCACGCTCCACCGAAATCGCCGGGCACGATGTCGCCGGCTGGAGTACCTCCCGCCGGCTGTGGAATAACGCGGTGGCCATGTTCGGGCCGGTGCTCTGAAACGGTGGTGGTGGGCCGCCCTCCGGGATCGCTTCCCGCTCAGCGATTTTCATAGCGGTTGAGGTCGAATAAACCGGCCTCTATCGGTTGGTGCTGCTCATAATAATCGTGCAGTCGATCGCTGAGTGCCCAGAATGAGGCGTCGCTGCGGCGCACCCCGAAGCGGGACACCAGTTCCGCATAGTCGGCCTCCTCTTCCAGGTTCGCTATCGCCAGGACAAACTCGCCCAACTCCTGCTCCGGTAACTGGAAAAATATGTTGGGGTAGGAGCCGATGAAACCTTTGACCACGGTCAGGTAATCTTCCACCCGCACCCGTCGCTGATCCTCGTTGAACAACTGGGTGTTATTCAGGTAGACGCTGTTATGAATAATGGTATACACCTGGTCACTGCCATCTGCCCGAAGCACGTTGACGAAGGCCACCTCGGGCATCAGGCTGAATGGCTTGCCGGTAATAGTCTGCAGCTTGTCGAAATGTGAATCCGTCGGCTGGTAGCGCGGTGCGCTGGCCCCGGGCAGTCGCGGTTTCAGTTTGTCGAAAAACTCGCGCTTGGGATCATCGGTCTGGTAAACAATGGCAGTGTCGCCGGTAAAATAGGCCTTGCGCCCCAGCACGTATTCCTTCACCTCCGGGCTGGCCTCGCGATACCAGAAATTGCGCAACTCGACGCGCTTGTTTTCCGGCATGAACAGCAGGAAAT
>JAHEGP010000086.1 GCA_024645065.1 Cellvibrionales bacterium
GACCCGCCAGTCCTCACCCAGGGACACTCGCCCGTGGGCCCCACTGCCACGATATTCGATCCAGAGGGGGCAGCCCTCACCTGCATCAGGCGCTATCAATTGCTTCAGCTGGACACCAAAATCGGCGCAAAAATCCGAGCTATCCAGCTGCATGATCACCGCCTGTGCCCTGTCACGACGGGCATCTGCCAGGCTGGCGATAGAGCTGGCGCGCATTTTCAAGGAGCCGTCGCGCTCGTCATAGGCCACTGTCCCCTCGCAAACCACAATAATATCGTCCGCCAGTTGTTCGCGAAAACGCGCGAGCTCCTCCGAGAACAGGGTCGTTTCGATGCGGCCGCTGCGATCGTCTAACAGCAGCACCGCCAGATCGTCGCCGCGCTTCGTTTTCATGATCCGGTGACTGACCACCAGCCCGGCTATCGACTGACTGCTCTTGTCGGCACGCAGGTCGGCGATTCGATCGTTGGTGAACTGGCGCAACTCATCGAGATACTCTTCGATGGGATGGCCACTCACATACAAACCCAGAGTAGTCTTTTCGCCCTTGAGGCGCTCGCGCTCCGTCCAGGGCATCACCTTGCGGTAGTCTGCGTAGACATCGCCACCGGCGACGGTGCTCACCTCGCCGAACATGTCGTCGATACCACTACTGGTGTTATGGGCCAGTTGCTCAGCCGCTTTCACCGCGTCGGGCAGTGCCGCCTGCAACCAGGCCCGCTCGGGTTGCAGGCGATCAAAGGCCCCCGCCTTGATCAACGCTTCAAGGGCACGCTTGTTCAATTTACGGGCATCCACCCGGGCGCAAAAATCGAACAGGTTCTGGAACGGCTGATTGTCCTGGCGGGCGGCGATCAGGTCGGCGACGGGCCCCTCTCCCAGTCCTTTTATGGCGCCCAGACCGTAAATGATATGGCCTTCCTCATCGACGCTGAAAGCGAATTCACCACGGTTCACGTCCGGCGGCTCCACCGCCAGGCCCATGCTCCGGGCTTCCTCGATAAAGGTGACTACCTTGTCCGTTTTATCCATGTCCGAGGACATGGTCGCCGCCATGAACTCCGCAGGGTAATGGGTCTTGAGCCAGGCCGTCTGGTAGGAAACCAGCGCGTAGGCGGCGGAGTGGGATTTGTTAAACCCGTAGCCGGCGAATTTTTCCATCAGGTCGAAGATATTGTTCGCCAGATCCGGGTCGAAGGTCAGTCCCATGGCACCGTCGATAAACAGTTCGCGTTGTTTGGCCATCTCCTCCGGTTTCTTTTTACCCATCGCCCGGCGCAGCAGGTCGGCAGCTCCAAGGGAGTAGCCCCCCATCGCCTGTGCGATCTGCATGACCTGCTCCTGGTACAGGATGATGCCGTAGGTGGGCTCAAGAATCGGCTGCAGGCATTGATGCTGGTATTTGGGGTGCGGATAGGCAACCTCTGCCCGGCCATGCTTGCGGTTGATAAAGTCGTCGACCATACCCGACTGCAGTGGCCCGGGTCGAAACAGGGCCACCAGTGCGATAATATCCTCGAAGCAATTGGGTTTCAGCCGCCGTATCAGGTCCTTCATGCCGCGGGATTCCAGCTGGAACACGGCGGTTGTATGGCCCTCCTGGAGCAACTTGAAGGTGGCGGCGTCATCGAGGGGGATGCTGGTAATGTCCAGCGGTGGCTCGCCCAGAGCGGCCCGGCGGCGGTCGATCATCTTCACCGCCCAGTCGATGATAGTGAGGGTACGCAGGCCGAGGAAGTCGAACTTGACCAGACCGACTTCCTCGACATCGTTCTTGTCATACTGGGTAACGATACCCTCGCCGCCGGCGGAATGCAGCGGCGCAAAGTCGGTCAGGGCAGTGGGTGCAATGACGACCCCGCCCGCATGTTTGCCAACATTGCGAGCAACCCCTTCAAGCTGGCGCGCCATCTCCCATACTTCCTGGGCCTGCTCATCAGTCGCCAGGTGGTCGCGCAGAGTCTGTTCCTGTTCGTAGGCCTTTTCCATGGTGATACCGGGTTCGAACGGTATCATCTTGGAAAGCTTGTCTGCCAGCCCGTAGGGTTTGCCCTGGGCCCTGGCCACATCGCGCACTGCGGCCTTGGCCGCCAGGGTGCCGAACGTGATGATCTGGCTGACCGCATCGCGGCCGTAGCGATCAGCAACGTAACTGATGACCCGGTCGCGTCCATCCATACAGAAATCGATGTCGAAATCGGGCATTGACACCCGTTCGGGGTTGAGGAAACGTTCGAACAGCAGATCGTATTCGATGGGGTCGAGGTCTGTGATCAGCAGGGCGTAGGCAACCAGTGAGCCGGCACCCGAGCCGCGGCCCGGACCCACCGGAATACCGTGGTCCTTGGCCCAGCGAATAAAATCCATCACGATCAGGAAGTAGCCGGGGAAACCCATCGATATGATGGTGTCCAGCTCGAATTCCAGGCGGTCACTATAAATTGTTACCCGCCGGGTATAATCGTCTGCCTCCGGGTCCAGCAGTTTTTCCAGGCGCTGCTTGAGGCCGTCGTGGGATATCTTGCGAAAAAAGGTGTCCATGGTCATGCCTTCAGGCACGGGATACTCGGGCAGGTAATACTTCCCCAGTTCAATGGGCACGCTGCAGCGCCTGGCGATCTCCACAGTATTGGCCAGGGCCTCCGGAATGTCCGCGAACAACGCCGCCATCTCGGCACCGCTCTTGAGGTACTGCTCGGCGCTGTAGCGCCGCTGCCGGCGAGGGTCATCAAGCGCCCTGCCCTCGGCGATACAGACTCGAACCTCGTGGGCTTCAAACTGGTCTGCTGAGAGAAAGCGTACGTCATTGGTCGCGACCACCGGCCAGTTCATGACTGTCGCCAACTCCACCGCCCGGTAGACATATAGCTCATCCTCGGCACGACCGGTGCGCTGCAGCTCCACATAAAAGCGATCGGGAAATCGCTGTTGCCACCATTGCGCCAGTTGCCTGGCCTGCTCCGGACGCTGGTTGAGGAGGGCTCTGCCGATATCGCCGAATTTGCCCCCGGAGAGAATGATCAGGCCGTCGCCATACTCCAGTAACCAATCCCGCTGCACATAGGCCCGACCCTGAAATTGCCCCTCGAGCCAGGCCCGGCTGATCAGCTTGCGCAGGTTGCCATAGCCGGCAAGGTTCTGGGCCAGCGCGGTCACCGTGAACGGCAACTCCTCATCATCCTGCTGGTGAATCTGGAGGTCGCAACCGAAGATCGGTTTGATACCTGCTCCCAGGCAGGCCTGGTAAAACTTAACCAGCCCAAAGAAATTGGTGTCATCGGCAATGGCGACCGCCGCCATACCCGCATCCGCGACGGCGCGGGTGAGGGGCTTGACCTTGACAATCCCGTCGACCAGGGAATACTCGGTGTGAACCTTGAGGTGGACGAAGCCGGTTTTCATGATCCATCTCCACAGCCACCCGGTGCAGCCGCGGCCAGTAACTCTGCTACCGGCCGGAAACGACGGCGGTGTTGCGGGCAGGGTCCAAGGCGGTGCAGTGCCTGCAAATGGGCCGCGGTCGGATAGCCCTTGTGTTGGGCGAAGCCATAACCGGGGTACTGTTTCTCCAGCATTAACATATCGCGATCACGAGTCACCTTGGCCAGAATGGAGGCTGCGCCAATGGTCGCTACCCGGGCATCGCCATTCACGATAGCTTCGCTGGAATAGTCCCATGCAGGCGTGCGATTTCCGTCGACCAGTACATGCAGGGGCTGAAGCTGCAGGCCAGACACCGCTCGGTGCATGGCCAGCATCGTAGCGTGGAGGATGTTGAGGGATTCGATTTCCAGCACACTCGCTCTACCGATGGACCATATGCTGGTGGCACAGATCCGGTCGAATAAGTCTTCGCGCCGCCGGGGACTCAGCTTTTTCGAGTCATTGATACCCTCGACCGGCCGGGCGCAGTCGAGGATGACAGCCGCTGCCACCACATCTCCTGCCAGCGGACCCCGGCCTGCCTCGTCTACACCCGCGACCGGGGCGCCGGGCGCCTGCGTCGTCATCATCTATTGCCGCTCCAGCAATTCGGTAATTGCCTGCGCCGCCGCATGACTGGCGTCGCGGCGCAAATCCCGATGGATGACTTCAAAACGTTGCCGCAGCTGCTGCACCCGCTCTGGTTGCTCCAGCCATAAATTCACTGCGTCACTCAGGCTCTCGGGAGTGACCTGTTCCTGCAACAACTCAGGCACCAGGGCCTCTCCGGCAAGCAGGTTCGGCAGGGCTATAAAATCGGTTTTCACCAGTCGCGACAATAACCAGAACGACAGGGGCGACAACTTGTATGCCACAACCATCGGTTTCTTGAGCAGCATCGCCTCCAGGGTTGTAGTACCCGATGTCATCACGACAACATCAGCCGCCGTCATCGCCAGCTGCGAGTGGCCCCGCAACAGGCGTATGCGCCCCAGAATCTCCGGCGCCGGGTGCAACTCGGCCAGCAGTGTCTGCAGTTGCTGGTAACGCTCGTCATTTGCAGCGGGGATCACGACGAGGCAATCCGGATGCTGGCCCAGCAGGGCCACTGCTGCCCGCAAAAACACCGGCCCCAGCATGGCGATCTCGCCACCGCGACTGCCGGGCAAGACCGCTATTACCCGGCCTGCAGCACCACCCAGTTGCTCTCGCGCAGCACCGCTATCGGGTTCCAGCGGCACCTCGTCGGCCAGGGGGTGGCCGACGAAAGCAACGGGCACACGATGCTGACGATAGAAAGCGGCTTCAAAGGGAAACAGGGTAAGCATCAGGTTCACCGCGCGGGCAATCTTGACAACCCTACCCTGGCGCCACGCCCACACCGATGGGCTGACGTAATGTGCGGTGGTGATACCAATACGCTGCAGTTTGAGCTCAATCCCCAGATTAAAGTCGGGCGAGTCGATGCCAATGAAGATATCCGGGGGCTCTATCTGGAAATGGCGGACCAGATTGCTGCGCATCCGCAGCAGCTCCGGCAGGCGCTTCAGCGGGTCTATCAGGCCCATCACCGACAGTCTGTCCAGGGGGTAAAAACTCACCATACCCTGTGCGACCATTTGCGCACCGCCGATACCGGTGAACTCGGCATTGGGGTAGATCTCGCGCAATGCCGCAATCAGGCCCGCGCCCAGTATATCTCCCGAAGCCTCGCCGGCGACCATGCCTACACGCAATACTCTATTCACCGTTACCCGCCGATTAATAACATGTTCAGGGCAGCGTCAGCGGACAATACCCCGGGTGGACGAATTGCGCAGCGATGCAAGCAACAACTCCAGCTCCGGATGCTGCTGTTGCCGTTGTTCCAACTCCACGATGGCCTCCTCGAGATTGAGGCCGTGCCGATAGATCACTTTGTAGGCCTGCCGGATAGCCGCTATCTGCCCGGCACTAAAGCCCCTGCGGCGCAACCCCTCGGCATTGATGCCCTTGGCCTCGGCCGGGGTGCCCTGCACCGTGACGTAGGCGGGGACATCGTGTTTAATCCAGCTCCCCATGCCAACAAAACTGTGAGCCCCAACCCGTGAGAACTGGTTGATCAGGGAATAGCCACTCAAAATTGCCCAGTCATCGACCAGCACATGGCCGGCGAGGGAAGCATTATTGATGAGGATGGTATGGTTGCCTACCACGCAATCGTGCGCGATGTGGACATAGGACATGATCAGATTGTTACTACCGATGGTCGTTTCCGATCGATCCTGCACGGTGCCCCGGTGTATCGTGACCCCCTCTCGGATAGTATTATTGTCGCCAATAACCAGCCGGGTGGGCTCGCCCTTGTATTTCAGGTCGGGGGTATCTTCGCCAACGGTTGAAAACTGAAATACGCGGTTGTTACGGCCAATTCGGGTGGGCCCCTTGATCACCACGTGGGGAGCGATACAGCTACCCGCGCCTATCTCGACGTCGGCTCCGACAATGGTGTAGGGACCGATCTCTACATCTTCGGCTACCGAGGCACTGGGGTCAATAATGGCGGTCGGGTGAATCACCGGGGCTTCTTCCTCTCTGCGCAGAGAATAGTGGCTGAACAGACGAACTCATCGCCCACTCGGGCCTCACAGTCGAACTTCCAGATCGTGCGTTTGGATGATACGAAGGTCGCTTTGAGCGTGAGCTGGTCGCCAGGCACCACCGGGCGTTTAAACCGCACTTTATCGGCACCAACGAACAGATACAATGACCCTTCCGCCACCGCCACATTGGCTTCCTCGGCGGTTCGAAAACCGAGCAGGCCCGCCGCCTGGGCCATGGCCTCGATAATCATGACGCCGGGGAAAATGGGATCGCCGGGGAAATGACCCTCGAACATGGGCTCGTTGAAGCTGATGTTCTTGTAGGCGACGATCGACTTCCCCGGGTCTATTGAGACAACCCTGTCAACCAGCAAAAAGGGGTAGCGATGGGGTAAATAGGCTTTGATATCAATCATGTCGGTTTATTTCCTGCTGCCTCTTGGGTGTGCAAACAGCGCCACGAACGGGCTATTTACCCAGCTTTTTTTCCAGTTCCGCTATCCGCTGGGCCAGACTGTCCAGCTGGGTAAACCTGACCGCAGCGCGGCGCCACTCCCTGCTCGGCATCATCGGTGTCCCGGCAGACCAGGAGCCTTTTTTGCTAATGGATTTGGTCACAACGGTGCGGGCGCCAATGTGACACCCGTCGGCCAGTTCAATATGGCCCACCATGCCGGCCCCGCCGGCGAGGGTACAATGGGCACCAATGATTGCGCTTCCGGCAATACCGCAAGTACCCGCCAGGGCACTGTGGCGACCAATGCGGACATTATGTGCTATTTGGCAGAGGTTATCGATGATAACGCCATCCTCGATGACAGTATCGCCAATGGCGCCGCGATCTATCGTTGTATTGGCGCCTACAGAGACCGCATCACCCAGAACGACCCCCCCATTCTGGGCAATTCTCTCCCAGCGACCCTGATCCGGTGCGAAGCCAAAGCCGTCGGCACCCAGCACGGCCCCGCTGTGGATGGTACAGTCGGCACCGATAGTGACATCATGATACAAGGTGACATTGGCATACAGCCTGGAGTTTTCACCGACCCGGCTGCGCTGCCCCACTACAGTGCCCGCGCCTACCGCGACACCGGCCCCCAGCACTGCGTCTTTTTCAATGACGCTATTGGCACCCAGACTGACACCCTCGGCGATCCGGGCTTCAGGGTGCACCACCGCAGTGGGATGAATGCCGCTAGCTACCGGGGTGCGATCAAAAAGTTGCGACGCCCTGGCGTAGGCGAGGTAGGGTGAAGCACAGATCAATACCGACCGATCGGTCTTTGCCGCCAACTGCTCGTCAACGATAGCCGCAGCAGCCTCGGTAATTTCCAGAGCAGCAACGTGGCGCTTGTCAGCGATAAAGCACACTTGATCCGGCCGCGCCAGCGCAGGCGCGGCAATACCGCGAACCACGGCATCCCCGGGCCCACGCAACTGCCCGCCAACGTAAATCGCCAGTTGCGCCAGGGTGTAAGTTCTGCTTCCATCGGTGCTTTGAATCTCGCTCATCAAACTACCCGACGCGCAATCGCTGCTGCGCCTGACTGCTGTTGCGCCTACTTGGCGTTGAGCCTGGAGGTCACCTGCGCGGTGATATCGTAGGAAGGCTCAGCGTGCAGAGCAGCCCTGCTATCCAGCAACAAACCGATTTTTTCCTTCTTGATGATGTCGTTGATCACCGACTTGGTCTTGTCCTGCGTCTGCGCCATGATTTCCTGCAGGACTTCCTGCTCACGCGCCTGCAACTTGCGGCCGACATGCTCAAGATCGGCTTGTTTCTCCTGGATTTTCTTCTGCAGTGCGGCCTGCTGGTCAGCGCTCATCACCGGGCCATCTTTCTTCATTTTATCCACCAGTCTCTGGCCCTCTTGCTTGATCGCCTCGACTTCTTTCATGTTGGACTTGAACTCCGGCTCCTTGCGCAGACGCTCGAGCCGTTGCTTGGCGGAATCGGTGTCGACGATCGCGCGCTGAACATTCACGATGGCGATTTTGTCAGCCGCCAGTGCGAAACTCGCGCAGCTAACCAAAAGAACAAAAACCAGACCTTGCTTTATCTTTAACACAGCTTTACTCCATCTTGAGTTGTAACGGTAATCAAATCAAAAAACCTGCCCGAGGGAAAACTGGAATATTTCGGTCTCGTCAAATTCTCCCTCCGAAAATGGCTTGGCCAGACTGAAACTCAACGGCCCGAAACCGGTAATCCAGGTCAGCCCTACACCGAAAGAATAACGCAGCTCCCCCAGTTCGACGCTCTTGCATCCGGGCTGGTAGGGACCGCAATCGCTACTGAAAACATTGCCAAAATCAATAAAGAACGCGGTGCGCATCGAGTTCTGGTCCTTGATGAAGGGCAATGGGAAAAGAAGTTCCACCCCACCTTCAACAAGGACGTTGCCCCCAAAGGGGCGGAAGTCATCAGCGAACACCTGGCCACAGAACAAGCGTCCCGTATTCGAAAACGGGGGAATATCCTCACCTTCCTCAGATTGGCGAATCGGGGCCAGGGGATCACATCCCACAAAATTACCGTCTTCGTCCTTCAGGCTTTCGATATAACTGAGTGGATTGTCAAAAATCGGAACACCGCTGCCATCCACGCCAACCTGGGGGAAACGGGTCAGGTACTGGACGGCCGGGGTGGCCCTTGGTCCCAGGGTATTGGTTTTGAATCCCCGTACCGAGCCAAAACCACCGGCGAAGTAGTTCTCGAAAAAGGGCAGTTGCTCGGTTGATCCATAGCCGTCACCATAGCCCAACTCACCGCGAAACCTGAGAGTCAGGGACTGGGTCAACGGCACAAAAATCTGGCCACTGTAACTCAACTTGTAATACTGCACATCGCTACCGGGAACCGCCACTTCCAGAGCCAGGCTCTGCGACCCGCCGCGCGTCGCCAGTTGCCCGCGGTTGAGGGTCGACTGGCTCCACGAGGTGGTGACGGTAAAGGTGTTGAAGGCGTCACCATTCTGGTCGAGAAAGCCCAGCGGCAGGTCGGCGCGGGGGAAAAAGTCGACCTCTTCCACAGCGCGCAGGGTATCGGCCTGCAGCTCCTCATCAAAACCGTCGATAACTGTCGTCACGCCGTCGATGGGTCGGGGACTTGCCTTGATTTCCTGCACCGCTCCAACACCCACCGTAATGTCGGTGCGCTGCACCCCCAGGCTAAAGCCCAGGCGCTGGGTTTCACTCAGCGGGTAACCGAAGTTCATGCTCGCACCATAGACGTCGGTGCTGTAGCTGGCGACGTTGACCTCGTCCAGATCGGTCTGGCGATAAAATACGCTAAAACCGCGACTGACCCCATCCTCGGTGTAGTAGGGGTTGACGTAACTGAAGTTGGCGCTGCGCTGGAAATCACTGAAATTAATCCCGATACCCACTCGCTTGCCGGTACCGAGAAAGTTGTTCTGCTGGATGTTGGCACCCAGAATAAGTCCGGTTCCCTGGGCAAAACCGACGCTGGCGCCAATGCTGCCGGAGGGCTGCTCCTCAACCGTGTAGTTCACGTCGATCTGGTCATCGACTCCGGGAACCTCCGGGGTTTCCACCTCGACGGTCTTGAAATAACCCAGCCGCTGCAGGCGTATTCGGCCCTGCTGGATCTTGCTGTTAGATGCCGTGGCGCTCTCCATCTGGCGCATCTCCCGGCGCAGCACATCGTCCCGGGTACGGGTATTGCCGCGGAACTGTATCCGCCGCACATAGGTGCGCTTGCCCGGGTCGACAAAAAACTTGAGGTCCACGGTTTTGGTTTTTTCATCGATGTCCGGAATGCCGGTGATCTTGGCAAAGGTGTAGCCATCGTTGCCCAGGCGCCGGCTGATAAACTCCTCACTCTGGGTAACCAGTATCTGGGAGTACATTTGACCCTGCTGCACCAGCAGGAATTTCCTCATCTCCGGTTCCGCCACTACCAGGTCACCGGACAGCTCTACCTCGTCGACGGTATATTGTTCACCTTCCGCCACATTGGCCGTGATATACACCGCCTTGCGGTCCGGTGTTATCGACACCTGGGTCGATTCAATATCAAACTTGATGTAGCCGCGATCGAGGTACCAGGATTCGAGCTTCTCAAGGTCGCCCTTGAGTTTTTCCCTTGAATATTTGTCATCGCCGCTGATAAATGAGAACAGGCCCGACGGTTGCAGTTCAAACAGGTCGAGCAGCTCATCGGACTCAAACGCCTCGTTGCCGACAATATTGATGCCCTTGATCTTGGCGACGTTGCCCTCGTTGATCAGTATATTGACGCCAACCCGGTTGCGCGGTTGTTCGACGACTTCGGCTTCTATGGTGGCGTCATAGCGTCCCTGGGCCACATACTGGCGCTGCAATTCCAGCCGCATGCCTTCCAGGGTAGAGCGCTTGAGAACCTGGCCTTCCGACAGGCCAGAGCTCTTCAAGCCATCGAGGAGCGCCTCGCTCTCAATGGCCTTGTTTCCCTCCAGGTTGATCTCGCTGATGGATGGCCTCTCGACCACCTGAACCACCAGCACATCACCGTCGCGCAACAGCTTGACATCGTTAAAATTGCCCGTTGCGAACAACGATCGTGCGGTATTGCGCAGGGCCTCCGGATTGCTGCTGTCGCCAATATTGACAGGCAGCACACTAAAAACACTGCCTGCCGAAATACGCTGCAGACCCTCGATCCGGATATCCGAAATGGTAAAGCTGTCAGCCACGAGACTAGCCGGAGAGAGCAGCACAGCGAGCAACAGAATGACGTTAACTTTCTTCATCAATTATCAATTCTTGGTAGTAAAAACACGCTCACCCCTTGCGAGGAAAAAGGTCACAAACTGTGCAGGGATTGCCGCTTACAAGCGACTGATATCGTTGTAAAGCGCCAGCAACATAATGCCCAGAACAATGCTGACACCTATCTGGAATCCTACCATCTGCACCCGCTCGGAAACCGGGCTGCCCTTAACCCATTCGATCAGGTAAAACAGCAAATGCCCACCGTCAAGCACAGGAATGGGTAGCAGGTTGAGCACTCCCAGGCTAATACTCAGCAGCGCCAGGACCCCTAACCAGGAAGCCAATCCGGACTGGGCCGAAGCGGACGCCACTTTAGCAATGGTAATCGGCCCACTCAAGTTTTTTGGCGAAATTAGGCCAATGACCAGCTTTTTAATTGATTCCAGGGTAAATACCGTAACCGTCCATGTCTGGTTGACGGCTTCCCCCA
>JAHEGP010000087.1 GCA_024645065.1 Cellvibrionales bacterium
GCCTGCTCGCTTTCAGGCACAATGAGAATGCAGCAACCGGGCCCTCAAATCCCGCAATGAAATCGGTTTACAGTTCCTATTCCAAATTGTCCAGGTGAAGCCATTGGGGGCGGGGCAATCAACCCCAATGTGCCGGATCGGGTTTTAGGCCTCATCTGCGCTGGACACTGCAGACTTTAGCGCGTATGCCCGGTAATCTGCAGCGCTTGGCTTTGCTGAGCGATGATTGCACAGCAAGACGCCAACATGCCTTAACCTGCAAGTCCAATTTGCCTTACAATCTCGCGTCTCCGCTGCCCAGGATAAGCTTCGTAGATGGCCACCAAGCAAACAGCAAGACTCGAACAACACACACCCATGATGCGCCAGTACCTGGCCATTAAGTCGGAGCATCCCGACGAGTTGGTATTTTACCGCATGGGCGATTTTTACGAGTTGTTCTACGACGATGCCAAACGCGCCGCCACCCTGCTCGATATCACCCTAACCGCGCGGGGACAGTCAGCCGGGCAGCCTATTCCCATGGCGGGGATTCCATACCATAGTGCCGATGGATACCTGGCAAAGTTGGTGCGCCAGGGAGTTTCGGTTGCGATTTGCGAGCAGATCGGTGACCCCCAGGCCAGCAAGGGGCCGGTAGAGCGAAGGGTAGTTCGAATCGTCACGCCGGGCACTGTGAGTGACGAGGCCCTGTTGCAGGAGCGCCGCGATAATTTGCTGGTGGCGCTGCACGCCCACAACACCGTTTATGGCATCGCGAGTCTCGATATAGGCAGTGGACGCTTTGTGGTATCCCAGGCCAATTCGGAAGAGGATCTGCTGGCCGAGTTGCAGCGCATGGCACCGGCCGAGATTCTCTACAATGAATACACGATCGCCGACAACCTGGTCCAAAGTTATCCCGGCTCAAGACGACGACCGCCCTGGGAATTTGACGCCGACAGTGCAGAACACCTGCTCAATCAGCAGTTTGGCAGCAAGGACCTGCAGGGCTTCGGTTGCACCCACCTTCCCATCGCGATCCAGGCAGCCGGGTGCCTGCTGCAATATGTGCAACAAACCCAGCGCACGGCCCTGCCCCATGTTCGCGGCTTGAGTATCGAAAACCGTGACGACAGCCTGCACATGGACGCCGCAACCCGACGCAACCTGGAGCTGGATACCAACCTGACGGGAGGTAGCGAGCATACGCTTATGTGGGTGATGGACCGCACCCGCACGGCCATGGGCAGTCGTATGCTGCGCCGCTGGCTGAATCGCCCGTTGCGCCAGACTGCACTGCTAGAGGCCAGGCAGAACGCGGTGGCCGATATTCTGGTGCACCAGGACCTGGCGTCGTTACAGCAAGTCCTGCATACCATGGGCGATATGGAAAGAATCCTGGCAAGGGTTGCACTGCGCTCCGCGCGACCCCGCGATCTGGCCCGCCTCAGCCTGTCGCTCGCGACATTACCGCAACTGCGCCAGCAACTGGCCATTATGCAATGCGAGCACCTGCAGCAGCTCGCGACGCAGGCGCGGGAGTTTCCGGAGCTTTCTTCCTTGCTGGCAAGCGCTATTGTCGATGAGCCTCCGATGGTTATCCGCGACGGTGGCGTGCTGCGCGACGGTTACGATGCAGAGCTCGACGAGTTGCGTGCAATGGGCACCAACGCAAGCGACTTCCTGCTGCAACTTGAAGCTAGAGAGCGGGAGCGAAGCGGTATTGCCAGCCTTAAAGTCGGGTACAACCGGGTACACGGTTATTACATCGAAATCAGCCGGGGCCAGGCTGACAGGGCGCCGGTGGAATATGTTCGCCGCCAGACGCTTAAAAATGTCGAACGATTTATCACCCCGGAGCTCAAGCAATTCGAGGATAAGGCGCTTTCGGCTCGATCCCGGGCCTTGAGCCGAGAGAAAATGCTCTATGAGCAACTACTGGAGAGCATTAATCAGCAGCTCGCAGAACTCCAGGCCTGTGCCGCCGCCGTCGCCGAGCTCGACCTGCTCGCCAACCTGGCGGAGCGAGCAGATACGCTGCGTCTGGTGCGCCCCCGCTTCAGCGACAAGCCGGGGCTGACCATAAGCGAGGGCCGCCACCTGGTCGTGGAACAGGTTCTGGATGACCCTTTCATTCCCAATGATACCTCGCTCCATGAGGCCCGCCGCATGCTGGTGGTAACCGGCCCCAACATGGGTGGTAAGTCAACCTATATGCGACAGACCGCGCTCATTGTTATCCTCGCGCAAATCGGCAGCTTTGTGCCAGCGGGCGAAGTGACCCTGGGAGTCTTTGACCGCATATTTACCCGCATCGGCTCCGCCGATGACCTTGCAGGTGGTCGCTCGACCTTCATGGTAGAAATGACAGAGACGGCCAATATACTCCACAATGCCAGCGCCAGTAGCCTGGTGCTCATGGATGAGGTGGGGCGGGGCACCAGCACTTTCGATGGGCTTGCCCTGGCCTGGGCTTGTGCACGTTTCCTGGCAACCGAGGTGCGCGCTTTCACCTTGTTCGCCACCCATTATTTCGAGCTTACGGAGCTGGCTGAAGAGTTGCCCAGTGTCAACAACGTTCACCTGGACGCCACCGAGCATAATGACAGTATAATTTTCCTGCACAGTATCCAGGAGGGTCCGGCAAATAAAAGCTACGGTATCCAGGTTGCCAGGCTGGCGGGAATACCGGCTCCGGTCCTTGGCGCCGCCCGGCAAATGCTGCGACAACTTGAAGATGGCAACACCGGCCTGAATCTATCCGGCTCCCCCGTGCCGGTGCAGAACGAACTATTTGCAGCACAGCCGCATCCGGCCCTGACTCTGCTGGAATCGCTGCAACCCGACCAGCTAACGCCTCGCCAGGCGATCGATATCCTTTACCAATTGGTTGAGAAAATTAAATCCAACTAATATGGGCGGCGGTACTCAACAATAGAGGCAAAAATGCTAAACTTACGCGCAAAATGGCTACCCATATGAGGCTTGATCAATGACCTTTGTTGTCGGCGAAAACTGTATCAAATGCAAACATACGGACTGTGTTGAAGTCTGCCCGGTAGACTGCTTTTATGAAGGCCCCAATTTTCTGGTTATACACCCGGACGAATGCATTGACTGTGCCCTGTGTGAACCCGAATGCCCCGTCGACGCCATATTTTCAGAGGATGAGTTACCGGAAGACCAGCAGGTATTCCTGGAATTAAACGCCGAGCTCGCCGAAGTCTGGCCCTGCATTACCGAGAAAAAAGAACCTTTTGCAGATGCTGAGGAATGGGATGGGGTTCCGGACAAGTTACAATACCTGGAACGTTGAAACCCATACCTGAAACGTTGACCCCAGAAGCAGGCGACTCCGGTCGCCTTTTCTTTTACTGCACTCCTGTCCACGGCACAGCTTGAGCCGGTCTCTGTCAGCCTAGAATGGAAGACCGGCGGCTGCCGATAGTTCCACGTCCAGTGGCTTTATCGCCGAGTTGATGATGCCGGCAGCAGTATCGAAGCTGGTCGTGTCGAATGGCATTTCCACCACTGCAACGCCGGACTTTTACCAACAGTGCTTGCAAAAAAAACCCCGGATTCAATTACCGGGGCCTTCCCAAAAGCCAGCAGCGATCAGCAGCTCGCCAGCGGTTGGACTCAGCTGAAGATGGCGTCGCTGGATAGCCCTTGCCGCTCCATGATCTCACGCAGCCGCTTCAGCGCCTCTACCTGGATCTGCCGGACCCTCTCTCGGGTAAGACCGATCTCGAGACCAACCTCCTCCAGCGTACTGGGTTCATAACCTCGCAAACCGAAGCGCCGCGCGATGACTTCCCGCTGTTTCTCGGTAAGTTCTTCCAGCCACGAACCGATACTGTCATTCATGTTGGTATCCTGCAACAGCTCGGCAGGGTCGGACGCCTGTTCGTCGGCAATGGTATCGAGCACCGACTTGTCGGAGTCGGGCCCGACCGGCGTATCCACCGAGGTTACCCGCTCGTTCAAGCCCAGCAGGCGCTTGACCTCATCAACCGGCTTATCGACCATTTGCGCGATATCTTCCGGCGTCGGCTCGTGATCCAACCGTTGGGTTAGCTCGCGGGCAGCACGCAGATAGACATTCAGCTCTTTCACCACATGAATCGGCAATCGAATGGTGCGGGTCTGGTTCATGATCGCACGTTCGATAGTCTGCCTGATCCACCAGGTGGCATAGGTCGAGAAACGGAATCCGCGCTCGGGATCAAATTTCTCGACCGCGCGAATCAGGCCCAGATTGCCCTCTTCGATCAGGTCGAGCAGGGTGAGGCCACGATTGATATAGCGGCGCGCTATTTTTACCACCAGTCGCAGATTGCTCTCGATCATGCGCTGGCGACCCGCTTCCTCGCCACGCTGGGCCATGCGCGAGAAAAGCACTTCTTCTTCAGGCGTAAGCAGAGGCGAAAAGCCGATCTCGTTCAGATACAGTTGGGTCGCGTCGAGGGTCTTTTCAAAGCGCTCGGTTAATATGCTTTCGTCTTCGCTGTCCAGATCGACGGCTTCGGTAATCTCTTTGTCGTTCGCATCATCGACATCTGCTCCAGCAATAAAGCCGTCTGTTTTGGCTTTCCCCTGGCGCTTAACTCCTTGTCGCTGTCTTTCCATTCACTCAACCCCACTTGTAAACAATTGTCTAAGCGCACCGCCGATGTCAGCGGCGCGGTAATAAATTACGTGGATCAACGGTTTTCCCATCCCGCCTGATTTCAAAGTGCAGCATTGCCTGGCCGTCTTTTGTTCCCATTTTGGCAATCTGCTGGCCTCGCTTGACGCTATCGCCCTCTTCGACAGATGCGCTGTTATTGTAAGCGTAGGCGCTGAGGTAGTGGGCATCGTGCTTGACAATAATCAGTAATCCATAAGCCTCAAGACCTTTCCCAGCATAAACTACTTTGCCGGATTTGGCCACTGTCACGGGCTGACCCGATTTCCCTTGAATATCAATACCCTTATGCAGCTTTCCTGAACCAGAATAGACCCGGGAAATCCGCCCTTCAGCAGGCCAGCGCCATGACTCCTTATTGCTCGTCGGCACACCGGAAGAACGCTCTTGCCTGGCTGCAGTGGAGCTCGGCGCGGGCGCAGCAGCCGGGCTGGCCGATGGCTTCAGCCGCAAGCGGTCGCCCGGGTGAATCACGTAGGGACTGCGCAATCCGTTGGCCCCTGCCAGGCCACGGAAGTCGAGACCATAGTTCCAGGCTATCGAGTACAGGGAATCGCCCGGTTGCACCACGTACACGCCGCTCTTGTTGAGTCGGCCAGCACTTTGCTCTACCACCTGCACCGCGGCCGGATTGTGGCCACAAGCGACCAACAGCAACAGCCCCAGACCAATGCATAGTCGCGGCAACAGACAGGTATGAGCGCATGTTCTGAAAATCACCTGCTAGCGGGCTCCCTGGCGACAAAACCGCTTGCTCAGTTCATTGTCGACTCGATGCGGATAATCTCTCGAGGCCTAAAACCAGCAGTACCCCGAAAGCAGCCAACAGCAGACTGTATAAGAGCTGGGGATCCTGTCCAGTCACCCTGGCAAATTCCATCGGCAACACATTGGCCTGCTCGAGCGGTTTCTGCTCACCTGAACTGCTGCTGTAATAGCGCAGCACTTGCTTCCAGGGCCATACCAGATACAACGACCCGGCCAGGAACCCGGTCAGAGCGGCCAGCATCGGATCGTGGTGGTGCTCGAGCAACCAGCCTAACACGTGGCTAAACACCAAAAGGCCCACCGCACAACCCGCGATAAAGACCAGCAATAGCGGTATTTCCAAATTGTGCACAGCACCCAGTACCACACTGTAGGCACCCAGCAACACCAGAATAAAGCTGCCTGATATTCCCGGCAGAATCATTGCACAAATGGCCAGCGCACCACACATAAACAGGTAAGCGCCAGTCACTTCAACTTCCGCCGGACGGGCCATGCCAATCGAAACCGCAAACAGCGCCCCAAAAAACAACAGCGCGACTGCCAGTCCGTTCCAGCGCCTGACCTGGCGCATGATGTAAATGGAGGACGCCGCAATCAAGCCGAAGAAAAAAGCCCAAATCAATATCGGCTGGTTGTGCAGCAACCAGGTAATAATACCCGCGAGTGACACTATGCTCGTGGCTATTCCAGCCAGCAGCAGCAGCAGGAAAGCACCATCCACCCGCTGCCAACACTGCTGCCATTGACCACGAAACAGCAAGCCCAGCCACTCGAAGTTTACCGCCCTGATTGCATTGATCAGGCGCTCGTAGATCCCGGTGATAAACGCAATGGTACCACCGGATACCCCGGGCACTACATCCGCAGCGCCCATCGCCATCCCCTTCAGGAAGATCATCAGCCATTGCATGACATGCAAGCCCTCATGTGAATGTACCCAAAAACATGAACCATCCCATCCCGGGCCTTACCTTACCGTGCCAGTTAGAAACGGGACAAAATTGACCGGCTCGATAATTTCCTGTTCAAAACAATCGCCATTGCGAATCACCATTACCAGCTCCTGCCTGCCGGACTCGCCCACCGGCATCAGCAGTCGCCCACCGGGTGCCAGTTGCTGCAGCAACTCTGGCGGAATCGTCGCCGGCGCCGCCGCAGACAGAATACCGTCGAACGGGCCCTCGCGGGACCAGCCCATGCCACCGTCACTATTCTTGAAAATGGCATTGTACAATTTGAGCTGGGATAAACGCCTTTTCGCCTTCTGTTGCAACGGCTTGATTCGCTCGACCGAGTACACGTGTTCGACCAGCTGGGCGAGGATTGCGGTTTGATACCCCGAACCGGTGCCCACCTCCAGCACCTTGCGCAGCGGCCCTCCGGCCAACAGCAGCTCAGTCATTCGAGCCACAATATAGGGCTGGGAGAGCGTTTGGGAAAAGCCGATAGGTAGCGCAGTGTCCTCGTAGGCACGGTGCGCGAGCGCCTCATCGACAAACAGGTGTCGGGGAGTCTGGCGGATAGCCTGGAGTACATCGTAATCCCTGATACCCCGATCCATCAGGCGCTCCACCAGGCGCTCACGTGTGCGCATCGAGGTCATACCGATACCCTGACTGCTTGCACGGTTCATGACTGTCGCTCCCGCGCAGGATTTCCTGATGTCATCTTGCGGGCTTGTTGTTGCTTCATTAAACGTCCCGAATTCGGTCACGCTGTTGCCAGGCGACATGTGTTGTTTATGTTAGGTCGAAGACTGCTCGCCCCACTCCCCGGTGACAAACTGCTTTCACCGGCCCACTGCCCATCGTCACGCTCGGGCAGGTGCTGCGATACTGAAATCACCCAGCGCTCGCAACAACGAGGTCGCGTATACACCGCGCCCAAGGGACAACTCCAGTTGCAGGGTGCAAGCGTCGATCCACCGCCATTCTAGAGCCGTTACCCTTGCCCTCAACGGCCGGCGGGCTGCCCTCGCCTGCAGCCGGTGCACCACGGCAAGGGGCCCCGGCTCGGCAGCCATAACAGACTCCTCCAGGGCGCGTGCGGCGGACGCCACCCCCACGGGGCCCAGTCCAGCAAGGGGTCCAGTGGGATGAATCTCCAGATCCCCAAGCCGCAGCTGCAGCGATTCGAGATCGTCGACCGGCCCAAAAAAACTGCGACTACCGTCCAGATTAACCAGGTCCCCGGCAATCAGCCGGTTCCAGTTGCCCTGGCGCTCACGCCGGGCAAGCACACAATTGAACAGGTAAGCCCGGGCTGCAGATAGCGCCATGGCCTGGCGCTGGCTTAGCCGGCCTTTGCGCACAATCCCAAGCTCATCGGCGGCGATCATATTGCTTCCGCCCCGTCCAAAACGCTGCTCGCCAAAATAGTTGGCAAAACCCTCCACCCGAACAGCTCCCAGGCGAGCGTCCAGCAAGGCCGGTTCACCCTCAAAGTCGCGCACGATAATGCTGAAATGGTTGCCGCTGTGGACTCCGGGACGCAGTTTGCGCGGATGGCGGTCACGCTGCTCGATTACGATATCGCCCTGCTCCAACAGGTGCCAGTCGGGCTCACCGCCACCCGGCAGGTGGATACTGAACCACTGACTGGTCACCGCCTGACGGTCCTTCAGGCCAGCGTAGCCGACCCGGTGTCGTGCAACACCGGCGAGCCTCGCCAGTTGCTGTTGTAGCGCTTGCGTATTGTGTGTTCGCTTGCGAATCCGCAGATAGACATGCTCACCGCTGCCCTCGGGCTGAAAAGGCAGCTCTTCACGAACCACGAAATCTTCCGGGTTCACCTTGTAGGTACCGCGGCAAAGACCCGAACTTGATGGGATAGCCGAGGTCAAACGGTCAAGCACCCTGGGGCACCAGCAACACAATGGCGTGGCAGGCAATGCCCTCTTCACGACCGATGAAGCCCAGCTTTTCAGTGGTCGTCGCCTTGATATTGATAGCGGAACGATCGACCTCCAGGTCACCGGCAATAAGACGGCACATCGTTTCGACGTAAGCTCCCAGGCGCGGCTTCTGCGCCTCGATCGTAATATCGGCGTTGCCAAGCAGATAACCACGGGCCTGTACCAGCCGATAGCAATGACCCAGTAGTTCACGGCTATCAATGCCCTTGTAGCGTGAGTCGGTATCCGGAAAGTGCTTACCGATGTCCCCCTCCGCGACTCCACCCAGCAGGGCATCGCACAGGGCGTGCAAAAGGACATCACCGTCAGAGTGTGCATCCAGCCCCCGATAATGCGCGATCCTAACGCCACCAAGCATAATGTGCTCCCCCGAACCAAAGGCGTGGACGTCGAAGCCGTGACCAATGCGCATTACGTTTTACTCCGATTTGACAAGTACCAGGCCGCCAGCTCCAGGTCCTGTGGATAGGTTACTTTTATGTTCGACACCGGGCCAGGCAACACCACTGGCTTATGACCCATTCTTTCAAGGGCTGAGGATTCGTCAGTTACTGCCGCTGCGTCTGCCCTGGCCATGCGCAGCGCTTCCAGCAACAAACCGTAACGAAACATTTGCGGCGTCTGCGCCAACCATAACTGCTCCCGCGCAATGGTTTCCTCTACCTCACAGGAGATGGAGGCTCGCTTGACCGTATCTGTCACCGGTCGGGCCAGTAGTCCACCGACGCCATGCCTGCCCAACTGCTGCAACATCTGCTCGACACTCGAGCCGTCCAGGCAGGGACGGGCCGCATCATGGACCAAAACCCAATCCTCCGATCCAGCGCGCGAAGCGAGATACTCCAGCCCCGCCAGCACTGAATCAGCGCGCTCAGCTCCACCCTCGATCATCGCGACACGCGTATCGCCAGCCAGTTCAAGGGTCGCCATAATGTCATCATCAGGATGTAATGCAACCACCAATTGCTTAATGGCGCTGCACTCCAGCAGCGCTGCACAAGCGTGCTCTATCAGGGTCCGGCCCGCCACTTGCAGATACTGTTTGGGCAAGTGGTCACCCATACGCATACCTCTGCCGGCTGCCGGGACAATCGCCCACACGGCGTTATCCAGTTCACTGCTGACGGGATTCATCCGGCCCCGGTCCCAGATAAAGGAAGAAGGTTTCCCCCTTTTTTATCATGCCCATTTCTTCCCGGGCTTTTTCCTCGAACCCCTCGCTGCCTTCCTGCAACTCCTTGACTTCTACCTCGAGTGCCCTGTTGCGCGCCTCCATTGAAGCGTTCATGGATTCCTGCCCGGTAATCTTGCGCTGGAGACTATGGATCTCGGCAAGACTGCCCGATCCAAACCAGATTCGGTATTGAAGTCCCAGCAAGATCAACAACAGAACTGCCCACAGCACCTTCATCACACGTCGCGGCTCCGGCAGTATTCCCGGCTCACAGCCAACACCCGATTTTTTTGAGCGTCATTGCAAAACCAGGGGATTGCACCAGCAATAGCTATTGACTCCACACAGCGCCCGGGGAGCTAGCGACTGAACTCCTTGCGGCCGCGATAAGGGGCGCTGCCGTTTAACTCCGCCTCAATCCGCAGCAAGCGATTGTATTTCGCCACCCTATCCGAACGGCACAGCGATCCGGTCTTGATCTGGCCGGCACAAGTCGCCACTGCCAGGTCGGCGATGGTGGTGTCTTCTGTCTCCCCCGATCGATGCGAAATCACCACCGAATAGCCCGCGTCCTGGGCCATCTTGATCGCATCGAGGGTCTCTGACAGGCTACCGATCTGGTTGAACTTGATCAGGATCGAATTGGCGATGTTATTGTCGATACCGCGCTGGAGAATCCTGGTATTGGTGACAAACAGGTCATCACCGACCAATTGCACCGTATCGCCAATCTTTTGTGTCAGTATTTCCCAGCCATCCCAGTCACTCTCATCCATACCGTCTTCGATGGATAGTATGGGATACCGCGCCGTCAACCCGGCCAGGTAATCTGCAAAGCCTGCTGCATCGAAGGACTTGCCCTCGCCGGACAATTCATACCGCTTGTCCTGGTAGAATTCCGAGGAGGCACAATCGAGGGCCAGGGTTACATCCTCACCCAGTTTGTAGCCGGCGGCCGCAACCGCCACGGCGATGACTTCCAGAGCCGATTCGTTCGACGGCAGGTTCGGCGCAAAACCGCCTTCGTCTCCCACCGATGTGCTCAAACCGCGTCGATGCAGTTCACCCTTGAGTGAATGGAATATCTCGGCGCCACAGCGCAATGCTTCGGCAAAGGTCTGTGCGCCCACCGGCTGAACCATAAACTCCTGAATGTCGACATTGTTGTCGGCATGCTCACCACCATTGAGGATGTTCATCATGGGTACGGGCATTGAGTACTTGCCCGGCGTGCCGTTGATATCGGCAATGTGCTGGTACAAAGGCACTCCCTTGTCCACCGCCGCAGCCCGTGCCACTGCCAGCGACACCGCCAGAATTGCATTGGCACCCAGCTTTTCCTTGTTCTCGGTGCCGTCCGCATCAATCATCGCCTGATCGACGACACGTTGCTGGAGCGCGTCGTGCCCGATCAGCATCGGTCCAATGATAGTGTTGATATTCGCAACGGCCTTCAGAACACCCTTGCCCAGATACCGGGCCCTGTCGCCATCGCGCAACTCCAGTGCTTCCCGGGAACCGGTGGATGCCCCGGACGGAGCGCAAGCGCTACCCCGCGCGCCAGAATCAAGCACAACTTCGGCCTCCACCGTGG
>JAHEGP010000307.1 GCA_024645065.1 Cellvibrionales bacterium
TAGTTTAATCCACTGCAGCCGCCAGTCACCTGGAAACTACCTGCGGGAATACTGATTCGATTTTCTTCAATGAAGGCAGGAATACCGATGAGGTAGAGGCCAAATGTACAAACCTTCACGGTAAGCCACTGCAGAAGCGGATTCAGCGCATCCCATAACGGCACCGCCGCATAGAAAAGCAGAAACGGGAAGCGTAATTGACGGCCGGCGGTTGGCCCGTAAAGTGCGGTAATAAATAGCAGGATTAAGGCAGGCAGCACCACTTGCTGCAACACCAATACGTCACTGACGCGGCCAAACAGCCACATGAAACTCAGCCCCAGCACTATCCCGGCTGCCGGTCCGCTGGGGTTTGGTGAGGTGTTGGCCACCTTGGGAAGCTGTCGCAGGACCAGAATGGCACACAGCGCCAGCAGGGGATAGCCATGGGAATATGCGCCATCAGGCACTTGCCAGCGAGCACCGTAACTCGCCAGGGTATTACTATAGAAGTAGCAGAGCACGCCCAGCGCTAAACCGACAAGCAGCAGGTATGCAATTCGTGAGTTGTTCATCAGGGTGCGGTTTTTGAGTCTATAATACGAAATATTGTCAACGACTCTCGCCTTTTATTAGGTGTAAAATGGTGTTTTAGTCGTTTATCCTGCACAACGCCAAAGTATACCCCCTATGCGTCATGCCCTGACAGTCGATGTCGAAGATTACTATCATGTTTCTGCTTTTGCCGATACCCTCGATCGATCCCAGTGGGACTCTATCGCCCCCAGGGTAGATGAGAATACCCGCAAGCTGCTCGACCTTTTCGCAAGTCGCGATACACATGCGACCTTCTTTGTACTTGGTTGGGTTGCTGAGCGCTTTCCCCAGCTTGTGCGCGATATCGCTAGCCAAGGGCATGAAGTTGCCAGCCATGGTTACAGCCATCAACTCGTTTACAGGCAGGAGCCAGAGGTATTCAGGCAAGAGACCTTAAAATCCAAAACGATGCTCGAGGACATCACCGGCTTGGCTGTCAATGGCTATCGAGCGGCAAGTTACTCGATTACCTCGGAGTCGTTATGGGCGCTCGATATCCTCACAGAGTTGGGTTTCCAGTATGACTCAAGTATTTTCCCGGTTTATCATGATCGGTATGGCATGCCGTTCGCCCCACCAACAATTCATCGCGCCGTCAGCCCCCGCGGCGGAGAGTTGGTGGAGTTTCCGCTAACCGTAGCAAAGGTATTCAAGTGGTCTCTCCCGGTAGCCGGGGGTGGTTATTTCCGCCTCTATCCGTACTGGTTGAGCCGCGCCTTGCTGGCGAAGAGTCAGCGCGATTTGAATCAGTCGTTTATCTTTTATTTACATCCCTGGGAGATTGATCCCGAGCAGCCTCGGGTGGAAAACGCCTCGCGTTTATCCCGATTTCGCCATTATCAGAATCTCGGCCGTTGTCACCAGCGGCTCGAGAAACTTCTGACGGACTTTCAATTTACAACCGTGGCGAACGTACTCGCCGAACATCAGCAACAAAGTGGATTACCTGTTTATGACTATGGCAGCCAAAGCCTTAAGTCCAGCTGAAAAAAAGCAACTGCTAAAAAATCCTCATGAGTGGGTGCGCCGACATCAAATACGTGTAGGCAAACGCTCACTTGCCGAGTTGCTGGAGCAGCGCGAGTTGCTGGCGGCAAGTAGCGCCGCTTTAATGGCAGATTCTCGCGAGCTATCGCGCCAGATTGGAGAAGCAAAAAAGCAGGGAGAAATTCCCGAGAGCCTGCTGCAGCAAAAGCGCAAGGTTAGTGCCAGTGAAAAGCAGGCGATAAACCAAATGAAGTTGCTGGAAGCACAATTGCTGGAGATGCTGGCGCCTGCTGAGCCTGAACCCGATTCCCAAACTGAACTGCCGCTAGCCCCAGAGCCGATTCATCCCGAGCCATACGTCAATCTTGACAATTTGAAGATCACGCCGCTAGGCAGCTCCGGAGAAGCAGCCTGGGACGAATTCGTGGCTCAGCACCCTGATGCATCGGTGTACCATCTGAGCGGCCTGCGCAATGTAATCGCAGATAGTTTCGGTCATCAAACACTGTATCTATGTGCCCTCGCCGGGGAGCGCGTGGTAGGCGTTTTGCCGTTGGTGCGACTAAAAAGTCGGCTGTTCGGTGATTTTATGGTGTCCCAGCCTTATTTCAATTACGGTGGCGTGCTGGCGCTTAATGATCTGGTAGCTGGACGTTTGTTGCTGGCTGCGCAAGAGAAGGCGGAGGGGTATGGTTGCAGTCACATAGAATATCGTGATCTTGCCCCGTTGGATGGCCTGCCTGTTCGAACGGATAAAGTCGCAATGTGGCTGGAACTGCCCGACAGTGAAGAGCAACTTTGGCAGCGGGTGGGGACTAAGGTCAGAGCACAGATAAAACGTAGCCGGCGTTTTGGTTTGACGGTGCAAAGCGGCGGTATTGAATTGCTGGATGATTTTTACCAGGTTTTTGCCGAGAACATGCGCGATCTGGGAACGCCAGTATACAGCAAGTCTTTTTTCAGGAACCTGCTTTGCTCGGGCGTCGGTCAGCAGCAGCTGGTTATTGTTCGCTACAATGGCAAGCCGGTGTCCGCTGCCTATTTGGTCGCCTATCGTCGGCGTATGGAAGTGCCCTGGGCGTCGACGTTGCGAAGCGCCAACCGATTCGATGCCAATATGTTTTTGTACTGGGAGTTACTCAGCCGCGCCTGCAGCCAGGGGTGCGACGTTTTCGATTTCGGTCGGTCAACGGTTGATGCCGCTACGTACAAATTCAAAAAGCAGTGGGGTGCCAGACACCGGCAGCTTTATTGGCACTACTGGCTGCGAGATGGCGGTGAGCCTCCCAAACTCAACCCCGATAATCCCAAGTACAGGCTGGTGATCGGTGTTTGGCAAAAACTCCCGGTTTGGTTGACCCGGTTGCTGGGGCCGGGAATAGTGAAGTATCTGCCTTGAAATCGGCAAGGGCCAAGGCCAGCATTGATGCGCAATCTTCTGTTTGCCGGTATTGCATCGCACAGCCAGGTGCCGGGAAGCTGCGCAAGCCATTATTTGATAAGCTTTAACTCTCTGCCACGGAAGTTGCCGTCTCGATGTGAGCTTGGCCAAACTAAAGAAAAAAGGTATCAGGATGGCGAGAATTCGACTGAATTGAGGTCCCGGAATGCGACAAGTCTATCGCTAACGTCAGCTCGGTAGGAAGAGGCAAAGTGCAGGTTGCGGCTGCCGTCCTGTCGTCATTCGCACACCGTTCGGTAGTTACCCAAATACCGATTGCAAAAATAATGGCAATGTGCGATCTTCAATATCAATCCACATTATCGACATAAGCATTTAATTTATA
>JAHEGP010000088.1 GCA_024645065.1 Cellvibrionales bacterium
GGCCTCGGGGGTCGAGGTGATACACCTGGCGCATAATCGCTCAGTGGCGGAAATTGTCGAGACTGCGTTGCAGGAAGATGCCCAGGGTATCGCGATCAGCTCGTACCAGGGAGGGCATGTCGAGTTTTTCAAGTACGTTGTCGACATGTTGCGGGACAATGATGCCGCACATATTCAGGTATTTGGCGGCGGCGGTGGAGTCATTATCCCGGCTGAAATCGACGAGTTACATAATTACGGTGTAGCAAAAATCTACTCGCCCCAGGATGGGATGAAATATGGTTTGCAAGGTATGATCGATGACATGATCAGCCGGGCCAGGGCCGCGACCCCCGGTTCATTCAGTTTGCAGCCACAGGATGCGCAAAGACGCGACTATCGTCAGTTGTCGCGCCTGGTCACTGCGATAGAGCGGCGCGAGATATCCGCCCCTGCGCTGGATGCTTTGGCGGTGGGGCGTTCATCGACTGCGCCGGTGCTGGGCATAACGGGAACCGGTGGTGCCGGCAAGTCCTCGTTGACCGATGAAATCATTCGTCGTTTTCGCGTCGACAGTGGCGAGTCACTGCGTATCGCGGTACTGGCTATCGACCCTACCCGACGCAGGACTGGCGGTGCGTTGCTGGGTGACCGCATTCGGATGAATGCGATCTACCACCCCAATATCTACATGCGGTCAATCGCTACCCGAGGGGTGAGTGGCGAGGTACCGCTATGCCTGCCGGATGTGATTGCGGCCCTGCGTTGCTACGACTTCGACCTGGTCATCGTGGAAACACCGGGGATTGGTCAGGGCGACGCGGGGCTGGTGCCCTATGTCGATAAATCGATCTACGTGATGACTCCTGAGTTTGGCGCCCAGAGCCAGCTCGAAAAGATCGATATGCTCGATTTCGCCGACCTCGTGGTCATCAACAAGTTTGACCGGCGTGGTGCCGACGATGCGTACAGGGATGTTTGCAAGCAGGTGCAGCGCAATCATGTGGCGTTCGATAGGTCGCCGGACCAGATGCCAGTATTTGGTACGATTGCCTCGCATTTCAATGACGACGGCGTCACCGCGGCCTATCAGGCATTGCGCCAGATACTACTTGAGCAGGGCTTGCGCGATTACCCTTCCCACCTGCCGCAGGTCAAGGTGCGTATGTCTTCGGAGAAAACTGTGTTGGTGCCGTCTGAGAGACAGCGCTATCTGTCCGAAATCGCCAGTACCATTCGCCGCTATCACGCCCGCGGAGAGCAGCAGGCTGCAATCGCCCGAGAGCGGCAGCAGCTCCAGGCGAGCCTTCAGTTGCTGGAGAACGCTGGTGGCGAGGTCAACCGTGCCGGGTTTGAGGGTCTGATACAGGAGCGGGAGCAGCAGTTGGATGCGGCCAGCATAAAGCTGCTGGATAATTGGCCCGAGCTGAGCTCAAGCTATAGTGGCGAGGAGCGGGTGGTACACACTGCTGATGGTCGCGAGATTCGCACCAGACTGGCGAGCAAGAGCCTTTCCGGCAACCTGATTCCCCGGGTTAGCCTGCCGCGTTTTAGCGAGCAAGGCGACCTGCTGCGATGGTTGCTGAAGGAAAACCTGCCCGGCTTTTTCCCTTACACTGCTGGCGTATTTCCGCTCAAGCGTGAGGGTGAAGACCCTGCTCGAATGTTCGCGGGGGAGGGCGATCCCGCGCGCACCAACCGTCGATTCAAGAAACTGTCCGAGCACTCCGAGGCCAAGCGCTTGTCGACTGCCTTTGATTCGGTGACCCTTTATGGAGCGGACCCGGATTTGCGACCTGACATCTACGGCAAGATTGGGACCTCCGGAGTGTCCATCGCTACCCTTGACGATATGAAAGAGTTGTACGATGGCTTTGACCTCTGCGATCCCAAGACCTCGGTATCCATGACGATCAATGGCCCGGCGCCCACGATCCTGGCGATGTTTCTCAACACTGCAATCGACCAGAAGATGGATAGTTTCCGCAAACAGCAGGGGCAAGAACCAAACGCCGAAGAGACGGCTGCTATCCGGGCTGATGCCCTGCGCAACGTTCGCGGTACGGTGCAGGCCGATATCCTCAAGGAGGATCAGGGCCAGAACACCTGTCTGTTTTCCACTGAATTCAGCCTGCGCATGATGGGAGATATCCAGCAGTATTTTATTGACCATGACATCAAGAATTTTTACTCGGTGTCGATCTCCGGCTATCACATTGCCGAGGCAGGCGCCAACCCGATCTCCCAGCTTGCCTTCACCCTGGCTAACGGTTTTACCTTTGTTGAAGCCTATCTGGCGCGGGGCATGGATATCAACGATTTTGCCTCGAACTTTTCGTTTTTCTTCTCCAACGGCATGGATCCCGAATACACCGTTATGGGGCGTGTGGCGCGGCGTATCTGGGCTATTGCGATGCGTGAGCGCTACGGAGCCAATGACCGCAGCCAGCGACTCAAGTATCACATCCAGACCTCCGGGCGCTCGCTGCACGCCCAGGAAATGGATTTCAATGACATACGTACGACCCTGCAAGCATTGTTGGCAATCAATGACAACTGCAACAGCCTGCATACCAACGCCTATGACGAGGCCATTACCACGCCTACCGAGAGCTCGGTGCGCCGTGCACTGGCGATTCAGCATATCATCAACCAGGAATTTGGCATGGCGAAGAATGAGAACCCCTGGCAGGGCTCGTTTTTTGTCGAGGAACTGACCGACCTGGTAGAGGAGGCCGTGCTACAGGAGTTCGATCGAATCTCAGAACGCGGAGGAGTTCTGGGTGCTATGGAGACCGGCTACCAGCGCGGTCGTATCCAGGAGGAGTCGATGCTCTATGAGCACAAGAAGCACGACGGCTCGCTGCCTATCGTCGGGGTAAATACCTTCCTTGGCAAAGCCGATGAGCAGGTGCAGGAAATCGAGCTTGCCAGGGCGACCGAGGCCGAGAAGCAAAGCCAGATCGAACGCCTGGAAACATTCCATGAGACCCATAAGGACCGATCAGGGGATGCGCTGGAGGCTTTGAAGAGCAGTGTCACCGAGGGTGGCAACGGCTTTGCGGCTCTGATGGAAGCGGTACGGGATTGCTCGCTGGGACAAATCACCGAAGCTTTCTTCGAGGTCGGCGGCCAGTATCGACGCAATATGTAAGCACCTTTCCAGGTATGGTAAGCGGGGCGTGTAACGCCCCCTTCATGGCAGGCTGTTACAAGCCCCGGTTTGCAACAGCCTAAAAAACGGAGACTCCGAACAATACCGGGTGAAACATTACCAGCCCGAGATATAACAGCACCGTTAGCAGCAGTAAAAAAGCCTCTTTCCCGAAACTTTGTGGCGCGATGGAAGGGGGCAGCGGGCGTTGCTTGGTTGACCACATATTGAACACTGAAAACGCTGCGAAACTACCAAACAAAAGGAGTGACGCAAGGTCACCGTTGTTGACCAGATGGATTGCCGCCCACAGCAGGGTGCCCCAGGCCATGGGGTTGCGGGTGATCAGCTTGAGCCTGCTCGGTGTGTTGGCGGCGATAACGCCATAGAGCGCGGGGAGCATAAAAAAGGGAGCCAGGGACCTGCCCCAACCCGGGGCTTGCCACAGCGCGACGTAGCTCGTTCGCGAATAACCCCAGGCAATCAGAACCAGGCCGACAATGGCGATCAGCGAATAGACCATCTTGTAACGAAGTTCGCCGACACGGTCTATCAATTGCTGGCGTCGGACTCGAAGGCTGGTGAAGCAATGCACGCCGAAGAACAGCACAAGCCCGATGAGCAGAATCCCCATGGTACAAACCCCCTGTTTGACAATGTGCACTATGTTGCGCGGTAAGTCGCCCACTGTCAAAGAAGTGTTCCGGTGGGTGGCTTCCAATCCGCGAGGCGGGAGAATTACAGGCGCAGCTTAATTGACAAGGGCGGCGCGAGAGAAGCGCTTGCGGTCGATAGTGAAAGTCATACTGTCGGGGCCGAAGCTCTTTTTTAAAACCAGTTCGCCCGGGTTTATCTGTTCAACCCGACCGCGGTGTCTTCCACCGGATGCGGTAAAAACGATGACCCTGCGGTGCAGGGCCTGGTCGAGATCCTCCCAGCCAAGGATCTCCCGCTGCTGGCGTTGGGACAGGCTATCGTTGCGAGTCGCCACCTGGTTGTCTGCCGCGGGCGTCGTCGCGAGATGTGACGATTTATCCTGGCGCGCTGCAGCACGGTTGTTAGCACTGAAATGAATGCCCAGCAATTCCCGGTAGTCATCCGGTTGGTAAAAGCGCAGGTCTTCAATGGCAAAGCCACGACGCGGCTTTACCCGCAGTTGTTTGCTGGCGCCGCGGTGCAGGCCCTCCCGATAGATGGCGAGCTCGTCGTCCCCCAGGTGTATACCCTGGCGGCGAAAAAACTGCTCCACCGCCGCCAGGTGGATACGCTGGTAACTATCGGGGTCGGTGCCCAGTTCGGCGGCACAAAATTCCTGCAGTCGCTCGTTATAGCCCCTGTCCCTGCTGGTAAGGCTGATGCTATCCAGCTCAAGCCTGGACAGTTTATGTGCAAGCTGAGAAAAATCCCCTGGCGTATCGGGCAAACTGACAGTGAGCCGGTAATCCGCCCGGCCAGGTAAACTGCTGGACAATTCGACCAGGTAGCCATTGCTAAAAGGCTGCGGCTTCGACCACAGGCTGAAATCGCCCTGCAGGCCGCGATAACCCATCGCCGTCATATCAGCGAGGCTAATCCGGTCACGATTGTTGCATCCAAGGGCATCGAGATTCCTGATCGTGCGCAGGTAGCGGTGATCAAATGTATCAACCAGCCGATTAAAATCACTCGCAGGCGCGGGGCTCTGCAGCCCTCGGATATCCAGTCGCGGCTGTGACAAAGCATAGGAATGCGGATTCTTTTGCAAAGCATAGAGATCGAAAATCGTGCCGGCGCGAAAGGTGATGGCATCGGCGTGAAGGCGTTTGCCCTCAACAATGACGTCTACATCAGCTATCCCCAGGATGCCTGGATACACCGAGGAGATAATTGATCCATAGCTGATCTGCGCGTAGGGTGCGAGCGCGCTGATGGCCTGCTTGACGGTCTGGTTGGTTTGATACCAGAAATAGGTGAATGCCCCCGAGATGCACAACAATAAAATAGCGAGGGTGGCGCTGATGAACTTCACTGATGGCATCCTGAGGTGTCGAGCGTACTGGGGTCGAGAGCGCCTGGCAGCGCCTTTAATAGTAACTCTAGACATCTCCCGGGGCAGGTCAAATGCAATCAGGTCTGCACTGCTGGACTTCGCGCACAGTTCACTACAACAACTGCAATTGCCGCCGCGGTTTGTCCTGCGGTTGGCAGCGCCAGGGTGTGGTCAGGCCCTGACAGTGGCTGGCAAGCCCTGGCAGGCGGTTGAAATTCTCCGAATTTCGACCGCCTGCACCGAAACATGGCCGTTTCGGCAAAATAGAAGCTTTTTAAGCTTGTGATTTTGTCAGAGAAGCAAAAACCACGTTGTTGGCTTTTTGTGTTTTGAAAAAGGCAGAACGCTTGTTTTCAACAACACACGAGAGAATACCGGGTAGCGATTCAGTGTTCGACAAAGGCGCGCTCAATCACATAGTGGCCAAGCACCCCGTTGCGGGTTTCGCGAAAGCCCAGGCCATTGAGCAAAGTGCAGCTCTCCTTGAGCATGGCTGGGCTGCCGCAGATCATAAAGCGATCGTCCTCAAGGTTTAGCTCGGGCATACCAAGGTCCCGGCACAGTTTGCCGCTTGCTATCAGGTCGGTGAGGCGGCCAGTGTTGCCAAAGGGCTCACGGGTGACGGTGGGATAGTAGAGTAGCTTCGCTTTCACTTCATCCCCAAAGTAATCGTTCCCCGGCAGCTCGGCGGTGATAGTGTCGGCATAGGCCAATTCACGAACGTAGCGACAGCCGTGGGTAAGAATAACCCGGTCGAAATTCTGGTATACCTCGGGATCCTTGATAATGCTCATAAAGGGAGCAAGGCCGGTGCCGGTGCTCAGTAAGTAGAGGTTCCGACCCGGCAGCAAATGATCCTGCACGAGGGTGCCAGTCGGTTTCCGGCTGACCAGAATATCGTCCCCCGGTTTAATGTGCTGGAGTGCCGACGTCAGCGGGCCGTCCGGTACCTTGATGCTGAAAAACTCCAATTGGTCCTCGTAGTTGGCACTGACGATACTGTAGGCGCGCAGCAGGGGGCGCTGGTTCGCTTGTTGCAGGCCGATCATGGTGAAATGACCGTTTTTGAAGCGAAATCCCGGATCCCGGGTGGTGGTAAAGCTAAACAGGGTGTCGGTCCAGTGACGAACGCTGAGCACTTTTTCCGTAGCGAGGTTGGACATGGTCTGATTCCGTGATGGCAGCTGAATGGGAACAAGATACGGATAAATCCGATATAGATAAAATGAGTATTAATGATATAGTTTAGCGATATTATAGATATAGGGCTTCGCGATACATCGCCACAGCAAGGGATCACCATGCGCTACAGTCTGCGGCAGTTGGAAGTATTCCTGGCCGTTGCTCACTTGGGTAACATTACCAGGGCAGCAGAAAGCCTGTCGATGTCACAGTCGGCTGCCAGCAGCGCGTTACGCGAGCTGGAACAGCAATTCTCCATCCAGTTGTTTGACCGCCGGGGCAAGCGCTTGCAGATCAATGAAATGGGGCGTTCACTGCGACCGATGGCCGAGGCGTTACTGGATCGGGCGCGGGAGGTGGAGCGCCAATTGGCCAGTCAGGAGGATGTCGGTGAGTTGAAAATTGGCGCCACTCTGACCATTGGTAATTACCTGGCGGTGGAACTGATTGCAGGATTTATCCAGCAACACGGTAGCGAGGTCACTCTTACTGTGGCCAATACCGCTGAGATTGCTCGTCAACTCTGCAATTTTGATCTCGATGTTGGCCTGGTCGAAGGCGAATTGCAGCATCCGGCCCTGGAAGTCTTACCGTGGCGGCGAGACGAGCTGGTGGTGTTCTGTGCCCCACAACATCCGCTGGCCGGGAAAAAGCGCCTCAGTGATCGGGATCTGCTGGGGGCGCAGTGGATATTGCGTGAGCCCGGTTCTGGCACGCGCCAGGCTTTTGACCGGGCGATGGCAGGCATCCTGCCCAACCTGAAAGTGTTACTGGAGTTGCAGCATACCGAGGCGATCAAGCGCGCCGTGGAAAAGCAGCTGGGGATTGCGTGTTTGTCTCGTATCGCCTTACAGGACGCATTTGCGGCAGGTCGGTTGGTCCCCCTGGCGGTACCCCAGCGTCAGTTTGGGCGGCAGCTCTATCTGGTGATGCATCAGCAGAAGTTTCGCAGTGCTGGCATTGAAAGTTGGCTGAGTTTGTGCCGCGCCAGCGTCACTGAGAGCGGTGTGGCGGTTGAGTGACGGGCTACGACGGCGTATCCATTACCGGTAATGAGCCATGCTGCTCCAGGAATCTGTGGATCTGCTCGAAAGCTTCTTTAGCTTCAGGCAGCTCACTTTCAAAGAACTGCCAAACGTGCACAACATGGGGCCAGATCTGCAGCACTGCGGGTGAACCGTGGGCGCAAGCTTTATTGACATAGCGGCAGGCATCATCCAGCAACATTTCGGCTTCGCTGGCCTGCACCAGAGTAGGGGGCAGGCGTGACAGGTCACCAAATGCAGGTGATACCAGCGGACTGCTCGGGGGTATCCGGCTGGTAATCCAGCCACCCCACCACAAAAGCCACAGGGGTATGCGGGCAAAGCGGCCAAACTGGGGGCCCAGCATGGGGTCGGATGCCAGATTGCTTGTCCAACTCGGGCTGGTGAAAGTGCTATCGGTCGCCGGAGAGAAGGCGATCACCGCATCGGGCGCACGAATTCCCTGGTCACGAATCCAGGCAGACAGTGCCAGTACCAGGTTACCGCCGGCGGAGTCGCCAGCCGTGTATACGCGATCGGCGGGCTCGCTGCCGGCGGGCCCGTGATTGATGATCCACTGGTAGGCGGCCCTGCAATCTTCTATGCCATCACGCCGACTGTGTTCTGGCATCAGGCGATAGTCGACTGCCAGCACGGCACCACCCAGCATGTTGGCGAAGCGGGTCGTGATAGCTCGATGACTCAGCGAGCTACCCATAACGTAGGCGCCCCCATGGATATAGAGCATGCGACGCCGGCTGTCCGCGCCCGCCGCAACCACCCACTCGCCCTTGACCGCGCCGTCGTTCCAGGGAATGATTTCGCCATCGAATTTGACGTCGCGGCCGAAGCCATCCATGTGGTTGCGGCTCAGAGCAAGATGCTGTCGGGGCGGCACTCCGTGTACCATTTCCGAAAAGCCGCTCAGGGATTCGACGATGGTTTTGTGTTTCTGGCTGGGAGGGCGGTTTGAGAAGGGCTCCGGGCGAGGGTTATCGTACAGGCTAAGGTCTTCGCCGCGCAGGTAAAAGTGGGTTATTGCCCAGGTGAGAAGCGCTAAACCGATAATCCAGGTCATTGTGGTTGGTTTCCCTTTGCACCGGTTAAAAAGACGAAAAATCCAGGGCTCGCATTATTGTCGAGCCGGGCACGACGAGCAATAGTGGGTGCGATAAGCTGCGCTGATTGCGCAGTCTATCCAGTCCGGGTGGCCATTTCTGCATCGCGCGGCCTCAATGAACGTTTTCGGAGCGCGCCTGCACCAGAGCGCTGTCGGGCAATTTCCCGCCGCCGCCTTGCCGGGAGTCGAGGGCTCGCAGAACTACGGTGTCGCGCGCGTAAATATCGGGTGCGAATAGCATCGAGCCGTCAGCATCGGCTTTGGCTGTCCAGTAGATCAGGGCGACCGGGAAACCCTTGGGCAGGTATTGGCGCCGGGTTTTACCGCTGGCGAGAATGGATCGTATTTGCGCATCCCCGGTCCCTTCGTCCAGGCCCAGCAAGCGCTTGGCCAGGGAATAGGGGCGCGCCACCCTGATACAACCTGAGCTGAAGGCGCGATTTGAGCGTCCGAAAAGGCCTTTGTTGGGAGTGTCGTGGAGGTAGACCAGGTGTTCGTTGGGGAAAATAAATTTTACAGTACCCAGGGCATTCCAGGGGCCCGGTCGTTGCCTGATCATGTAGGGCAGTGGTTTCTCAGGGTAGGGCTTCCAGTCGACGCTGGCGGGGTCAACGGGCTTGCCCCGATAGGTGAACAATTCCATATGATGGCGCGTGAGGTAGCTGGGGTCGCGCTTGATCGCCGGGACTATATCTTCGCTGACGATTGTGGGCGGCACTATCCAGCCCGGGTTCCATTCAAGGTAGGTGATTCGGCTCGTTAGAACAGGTGTCTGACGGTAGGGCTTGCCCACCTGGATGGGTGAGGACCAGGTGACAACGTCATCCTGAACCATGAAGAGCTTGTATGCGGCGATGTCTACCAACAAGTAGTCGCCTTCGAGGTCGCCCAACAACCAGCGCATACGCTCCAGATTAGCTCGTATCTGGTCAATTTTTTGCTCCACGGGCTGGATTAGTGCTGAAAGGGTCTCCGGCCCGATGATGCCATCTGCCGACAATAAGTGGCGCGTCTGGAAACGCTTTAGCGCCGTTACCAGCTGCTGGTCGAAGACCGGGTTGTCCAACTGTTCCGGATCAGGGTGGTAGTCACCGGTAACGGCAAGACGGCGGCGCAGCTGCGGCACCGCAGCTGTGCTTTCGCCGGGCTTTATGGCAGTCGCGCTGATCACCGGGGGCCATCCTCCTGCTGCCTGAATTGAGCGATAACGGGCGAGCCCCATCCTGAGTTGTTGGTAAACTACCTGTTGCGGCCGGGCTGCTTGCAGTGCCGCGGGTATATTGCGGTTGCTTATCGCTTGCACTGCCTGCTGGTCACTTTGGGAATTGCCCTTTCTGCTGATATTCCAGTCGGCGTGCACCATGCGCGGGTCAATCTTACCGGAGTGGAGATGGCGTAGCAGCTTGAGGAAGCCGATGCTGATCGCGATATCGTGATCGACCGGGTCGCTGGGTGCGCCTGAAGCAGGCGCCGGTGGCCGATAATCTGCTGTGTTCAGACCATCGAGGTAGCTATCCTCAATGCCGATTTGGAGCTGCCGGTAGAGCACAGGGTCTGTCCAGATCAATTGCTGGCCGGAGGCGCGATAGAGTGCAGACACGCTTTCCAGTTGCGGCAAGTCTGCTCCGGGCGCCCTGCCCTGGAGAACGCGCGCGATGTCGTCGGATGTCACGCTGTCGGCAAGGCACAAGGAACTCGCGCTCCACAAGAGCAGTGTCCAGTGCGCACCTCGTCGCAAAATCTTCATTGACCTGACTTACTCATGGTTAATACCTATTGAAGTGTTGTTAGCGTGATATAGAATATCAACAAACACCCTTATAAAGTCTTTTTGCGAGCTCCTCGTTGATGATTGTATCCCGTCTGAACGATTTTACGCGTTATTGTCGTGTATTGGCCTTTGCGTCCGCCAGTATCCTGAGCGCAACTGCATGTGCAAGTACCGCTACCTCCAGTATCGGCAAACCCGAACGCAGTATAGCTTTATACCACACCCATACGGGGGAACGGCTCAAGGTGGTCTACTATCGTGACGGGCAATATCGCACAGATGCGTTGGCAAAAATAAATTACTTCCTGCGTGATTTTCGCACGGGTGACAAGGCAGAGGTCGATCCTACGACGCTGGATATCGTGCACGCTGTCCAGCAGAGGGTCGGCTACAAAGGCGAGGTCCACATTGTATCCGCCTATCGCAGTGAAAAGACCAACGAGATGCTGCGCCAGAGAAGCGCCAACTCAGGAGTGGCGAAAAAGAGCCAGCACATCGAAGCCAAGGCGATCGATTTCCGTTTGCCCGGGGTCGATACCGCGCGGGTTCGTGATGTTGCCATAAACCTGCAGCGGGGCGGCGTGGGATATTATCGCAAGTCAGACTTCATCCATGTCGATAGCGGCCGGGTTCGCTATTGGTAATGATTGCCAGTTGGTAGCTTAAAACCCGCGGCCAGCCTCTGTCTACAACCCTCGAATCCGGCAAATTGAGTATCCCGGGCAGTTTGCCGCTGGCCCTCTTCTGTTGTGGATGAAATCTGATTTGAATGGGTGACGCTGGCGTCCGAACATGG
>JAHEGP010000308.1 GCA_024645065.1 Cellvibrionales bacterium
CGACTTCGAGGTCGGGGACCCGCTGATTTCGCCCGCCCCTGCCGGGCTTGATTTTTACCAGCCACCGTCGCCCTTGCCGGGGCGTAACGGTGATGTGATCTGGGCCAGACAGTTGGCCTCGGTCACCAATGGCAGAATTTGGCAGGTGTTGTACCGTTCACAGTCGACCAGCGGTGATCCGGTAGCCGTATCCGGATGGCTGGGGGTGCCCAATAGTGCGCGGCCAGCGGGCGGGTTTCCGCTGCTTGCCTTTGGCCACGGTACCACCGGACTCGGTGATCAGTGCGCGCCAACCCGGCGGTCCAACCCGACAGAGACCGTCGCATTGCTGGAAGACTTTCTGAAGCGCGGTTACGCGGTCGCAGCGACCGATTACGAGGGCCTGGGCACCCCGGGCTTGCACCAGTATCTGGTTGGCCCCAGCCAATCCCACAGCCTGCTGGACTCCGCCCGGGCGGCCCAGCGCTTTGCCGGGGCAGGGAGCCAGGTGATCCTGTTTGGCCACTCCCAGGGCGGTCATGCCGTCATTCTCGCCAACGAAACAGCACCCGCTTATGCGCCGGAGCTGGAGATAGTGGGTACGATTGGCTCCGGTTCCGGGGTCATCGACGACTCGGGAGACATATTGACCGCTTTGAAGCTGTCTTACTACAAGGGCTACGCGGTGATGGCTGCTTGGGCCCAGCGTGCCGCTTATGGTGGCGATACGCCCTTACCCGGCGATGGGGTCGCGCCGTTGTCACTGTGGTTGACGGAATATGGCATTCAGCTGTCACAGGACATCGAATCCGGTTGCGTCAGAGAGATTATCAGCGATTACAGCAATATTGCTGGCAATCTACTGTTCGTGCCAGGTGCTCCGCTGCCTAAAAATGGGGTAGATGTCGACTACGCCGAGTCCACTCCCGGGCTCAGGAACGGGGCTTCGCCATTGTTGATGATTCACGGTCGCTATGACGACCAGATACCGCCGGCCGGCATCATTCTCTGGGTCGAAAAGACCTGTGACAAAATCGACATGGCTATCCAGTTGGAGTGGTTCGACACCGGTCACCGGGTGCCCTATGAAGACCCCCAGGGCGCCGCGGCAGTCATGTTCCCGTGGATCGATGCCCGCTTCGCGGGAACCCCGGCACCATCCAGTTGCGGCAACGTACCCAGGCCCTGATGTTGCGCTGGAACCACCGGAAGACTTGAGCCGGGGCATAAAATCGGTAACATGCCTTTGCAAAGCTCTCCGGTGAGGCCCAGTGGTGGTTGCAAAGCGCTCCATTTGTGATGTGTCAAAGCACTTGATGATAACATCGGGAGCCTGCCTGGGTTTGCCTTTACTGCTGTCAATTTCTTCCTGCTCGACCAGCAATGTGGCAGTTGAGGAGCGCAGTCGCTCAGCAGCGATACCGGTTGCCCAGGGTGCGAAGGTTTACGAGGTCAGGCGCGGAGACACCTTGTCCAGTTTGGCGCGACGGTTTGATGTTAGTGTAAGGGAGCTGCAGGCTAAAAATGGCTTGCTCCATCCCGACCGGCTGGATGTCGGAGATCGATTGCTGCTCCCCCCCGGGGCTAGCCTGACATCCCATACCCTGATCTGGCCGCTGGACGGTTTCAAACTGACCTCTGCTTTTGGCAGCAGGAATGGCAGGCATAAGGGCATTGATTTATATGCCGCCAAAGGCACCCCGATCAGAGTGGTCGCCGATGGCGTAGTGCGCTTTTCCGGGCGTCAAAGTGGCTATGGCCGGGTAGTGATTGTGCAGCACGATGACAATGTTCGGACCCTCTATGCCCACAACAAGAAAAACAAGGTTAAAGTGGGCCAGCGTGTTGTTCGCGGGCAGACTATCGCCACTGTGGGCAAGTCGGGCAATGCCTCAGGCTACCATTTGCATTTCGAGTACATTCGCGCCGGTCGGCCCCTTGATCCGCAGCTGTATTTGCCCCGTTACGCCAATCGCTAGCGTCGAGCAGCGCATGGTCCTCCGGGCGCCTGGCGCCGGACACAACTAGAATGGGTGTCCGACCATCACCCAGGCATTGGTTCCCTCGGGGGAGTGGGCGAGGTCAAAACGCACCACCACGCCGGCAGTCAGGGCTCGCAATGAAAAGCCAATATCCGACTTCCAGTCATTGAGCAAATCGCCGGTGGTGTAAGAAGAGCCGACGCGACCGCCCTCGACAAAACCGACCAATTGAAACCAGTCGAGATTGAGAAAGCGCAGCCACTCGACATTCCTGACGGGATTGTAGCGCAGGGTGTAACGATACTCCGCCGTTGCATATATTGCCGCCTTGTCGTGGAATCGGTTCATATCGTAACCACGCATGCGATAAAAACCACCCAGCGTTGCGCCCTCCGTGTAAGGCGGATCATTGACGGGCCGGGTGCCGCCGTCTGCATTCGTTTCCAGGTCCCAACTCGGCGAATAGGCGGTCCAGCCGTTGATCGCCACAATACGCTGCAGAGCATGATCGGAAGGGCCCAGGGAGAAGTATTTGCTGGCCTCCAATTCCACTACGGTCCATTTATCCTCCGAGTCATACCAGGCCGCGTCATGGGTCACTGCCAGGTACTGAGAGCTGCCGCGACCAGGGTTAGTGGGGAAGTCGGTATTGTCGTAGAGTACGCCAAGCTGCAGGGCATGTACGGTAAAATCAGCCTTCTGCTGGTCATTCTCGAAGCTCTGGTAGCGATTGGTTTGTTGCAGGGTCAAGACAGTGGCGCCGCTGGTGAGCGGGTTCCAGTGTTGCCCGCCTGATGGTTCTGATATGAGCAGGCCGTTGCGCAGTCGATAGTCGATCAGGCCCTTGTTGCTTGCGGCGCCTATCGGCAAGGAATATTCGAGTTTTATGTCCAGCCAGTTACTGGCGCCCCGGGCTTCGACAAAAGCGTTCTCGGACGAGTCGTTAGAGCCAGGCGGGGCAATAGTCGGTGGCACAAACAAGTTGCCGGAGGCATAGGCGCGTTGACGAGGATAGTAGCCGATCATACCCAGGGCGCTGATATACACCCGCTTGGTCCAGGGAAAGCGGTAGTCCCATGCGCCCAGTGCGATGCCATGGCTCTCCTTGCCACCGAAGAAGGTGCCGCCGACAGTCATCTGGTCCTGGTAAAAGCCCCTTGCCATGCCTCCCAGGCCAATCACCGTGCCCATTCCCTCGGTTGAAAAGGCGTAAGGCAAAACGAGCGTGTCCCCCTGGCTGCGGCGATTCTCTTCCCTGTCTACCGACATCTTTACGTTTGCTGCAGGCCGTGCCTGGATGTGGCTTGCCAACAGCAGGCACAACAAAATGACTAAAGTGCGCATCGGGTGAATCCCTGTTTCAGTTCAGCTTTTTATCGC
>JAHEGP010000089.1 GCA_024645065.1 Cellvibrionales bacterium
TGGCAATGGCATGATTTCGCGGTCGAGCTCAGGCATCGCCTTACTGCGAGTCAAGCCGCCGAGGTAGCGCAATTTGTATGACTGCCCTGCGTATGCAAATGGAGGTGCGTCTGGTTGGTAGTAGGCCTCCAGCTCAAACGGGCTGACCCGAACAATACCCTCGATGCTATTCAAGGGTACTGCATAGGTCTCACCACAGCTTTGAACCATTAGGGCGCGGTTGACTGAAACCGTGAAGGGTAAGCGAATAACGAAGCGCGTACCGCGACCGGGCCTGGATTCGATATCGACCGAACCGCCAATTTGCTTGATCTCGCTGGCAACGACATCGAGCCCGACGCCACGCCCGGATATCTGGGTAACTGACTGCGCAGTGCTGAAACCGGGCTGCAGAATGAACTGCAGCACTTCGCGATCAGACAGGCACGCATCAGCAGCCATCATGCCCCGCTCTATCGCTTTACTGCGCACGGCATCGAGGCTAATGCCGCGGCCATCATCAGCAAGGGTGATCACCACGTCTCCTGCTTCCCGGGCCAGGCTTATGCTGATACTGCCCGCAGCCGGCTTTTTCGCCTTAAGCCTGTCTGCTTCCGATTCAATTCCATGATCGACGGCGTTGCGAAGCATATGCTCGAACGAGGGTACCATGCGCTCGAGGATGGTCCGGTCCATCTCTCCCTCGGTGTTCAGCAGCTCCAGGTTGACCTGTTTGCCCAGTTCCTGACTGACCTGTCGAATGATCCGCCGCAAACGCGGAACCAGGCGGGCGAACGGCACCATGCGCGAGCGCATCAAACCTTCCTGGAGGTCCGTATTGATACGGGACTGCTGCAGCAACAAGGTCTCCATGTCCCGGGCCTTGTTAAAAATGCTGCCCTTGACTTCCCGGATATCGGACGCACTCTCCTGGAGCGACCGTGAAAGTTGCTGCAGGACCGAATAGCGGTCCATTTCGAGGGGGTCAAACTCCTCGAGACCCTGGCTTTCCACCTGTTCCTGGCGGAAGATCAGCTGTTGTTCGGTTTCTATATCCAGCCGCCGCAACTGTTCTTTCATACGGTCAATGGTGGCATCCATTTCAGCCAGTGAGAACATAACCTCACTAATCTGTTCCTCAATCCGACCGCGGTTGATACTGGTTTCACCAGCGAGGTTAACCAGTTGCTCGATCATTCGCGCAGGAATCTTAACCGCTTCCTGCGCCACCTGCGCCTGGTCCACTTCGGCACTGCGCGCAGCAGCATGGGCCTGCTCAACCAGTGCCTGGTCTTCCGCAGGAATATCGATCATTTCCACGGGTTTCAGCAACAGAGCCAGATCTTCGGTGGAGTCCTCGTCGATGTCAGCTACCGGCTGCCCAGACCTGACCGTCTCAACCATCGCAACGATTTGATCCTGGTAGCGCTGGACATGGGCAAACAAATGATCGTCAAACGCAACACCCCGCTCTTCGGCAACGGTCAGGAAAGTCTCAAAGTTGTGGCTCAGGTTGCCAAGGCTTTTCAAACCGCTAAGACGCGCACCGCCCTTGAGGGTATGCAACAAGCGCTGCAATAGCTCAAGGCAGGAACGCCGACCGCGATCCTCTTGCCATTGCTGGATGGTCTCATCGATGTTTTCGAGCAGGTCACGGGCTTCCTCCATGAACATCTCGGTCATTTCGTCATCGACTTCATCAGCAGCGGCCGGCTGCGCTGCCTCGGCAACCCCGGCATTCGGTGTCAATTCGTGCTCCTCCGGGTCCCCTGACTGTAGCGGCGAATCGGCGGGCTGCAATTGCTCCAGCAGCTGAAAAAAATCTGGTTCCAGGTCTTCAATACTCTGGTCAGCCGCGAGTTTATCAAGCATGCTTTCAGCTTCGGCAAGGACTCGGCCGAAGGCGTCGATAATTTCCTCTGTTGGCTCGCTCTCACTCAGTCGTTGTGCGGCTTCGGACCAGGCATTGGTCAGCTCGGCCAGCGGCATGATTTCAAGTTCGATAGCATTACTGGCAATCTCTGATGAGTAATTACCAACAATAAACCAGTCACCATCTGTCAATGGTTTTTGTTCGCGCCAGGAGTCCACAATGGTTTGGATGCTTGCAAGCGCATCGGAGGTTTCCAGCATAAACACGCCAACCCGCTCGAGGTAGGATGCGTCGCTACCGCTGCTCTGTTCCAGTCTCGGAATACGGGTTTCGATAAGCCGTGTTATCTGCTGAAGCAACGATTCTGTTTCACTAAACCGCTCACAACCACCAGACTCCTTGACTCTCTCCAGGCCGATGAATGCCATACGCGTGGCATCACGAATAACCCCGATAATATCCCGGTCGACAACAACACGCGCAGCCTGTAATTGCTTCACCAGCTGTTCCAGCGGAGTGATAATGCATTCCAGCGCATCGATGTCTGCCATTCTTGCGCAACCCTTCAGCGTGTGCAGGGATCGCTGCAGTGAATCGCTTACCACCACAGGCTTGGAACTCTGCTCTGCGAATACGACAAAATCCTGCATAGCGGCAAGGTGCTGCGTCGCCTCAGCATCGAATACCTCGAGCAGTGCCGCACGCTCGCCGGCCTCGTCAGTATCGGGTGACGTCTCTTCGGTTGCCTGCGCCAAGTCATCCGCAAGGGGCTCGGGTGCACCTACCAGCTCACCTGCTTCGGCACAATCGGGATCCAGCCACTTCGGCTGAATTGCTGCGAGCTGGTCAGCTGCGACCGGCTCCTTCTCAAGCAGGGCTTGCGCCATAGCCATGACTTGATCAACAAAAGCCTTGTTCACCGGATGACTTTTCTCGAATCGAGCCACCATATCCGGAACCAGGTCGACGACCCGGGAAACCATTACAAGATGGTCTTCTTCCACCGTCAGGGAATGTTCGAGCAACCGATTCAGCAAGCTCTCTATGGACCATGCCAGTTCACCCAGCAGGTTCGCACCAACCATGCGGCCACTGCCTTTTAAGGTGTGAAAAGCGCGGCGAATCTCCGCCAGCGCGTCCTCATCACCCGGCTCAGACTGCCATCCCGGCAAGTGAGCCTGTATGGTCTGCAATACTTCTGCTGCTTCCTCAACAAAGATCTCAGCGATCTCTTCGTCCAGTGGCTCTTCAGTTACAGCTTCCCGTTCGAAGAACGGGAACTCGCCCGCAACAGCCGCAGAATCAGGTGTTTTCGTGGCTTCTCTTGATAGCGCTTGCTGGTCGTGGAGTGCTGGCTGGTTCTGATGTTCTGCTTTTACGGCATCCTGGTGCGGGGCAACCGGACTTTCCCCGACAGGCTCGAATTGACCTGGATTCTCAGCGCCTGAAACCTGTTTGGCGCCTGGCTTGTCTGCGCAGGCTGCAACCCCGCTATCGCTAACAGGATAGCTCTTGGCCAATTCCATATTGTCGAGTTCATCAATTGGAAATCCGAGCACAGCGACACTTGCCACGGCAATATCAAGGATATCCTCATTATCGGCACCGGCGTCGTCGGCACTGCGCTCGAGATAGTAGTCAATGCCACTGATGGCGTCAGCGAACTTCTCCAGCATCGGCCAATCCGGCAACTTTTTTCCATCCAGCAAATTCCAGACATAACACTGGCATGCTTCGAGAACCCGGGCAGCCCGCTCCATTCCAGCAATGCCCAGGCTCCCTGACAGATCATGCAACCTGGTTGGTAAGGAATCCAGTCTGGAGTGATCCCACTGGTTCGCGACAAAATCAATTATCGCGTCCTTTATACGGTCTAGATCCTTGCGAGCCTCGCGCAGCACGGTCTGCCGGGCGCCGCGCAAATGGGGTTGCTCTCCAGCCGGGTCGGCGGTCATCCCCGAAGAGGCGACATACCCCAGCAATTCCTGCTCTACTGCAATGATAGCCTGGGCAACTTCCAGCAATTCATCCGAGCTACTGGCATCAGTGTCTGCCGCAATGCGCTGTAGTACTTGTTCCTGATCGCGGATTGTGGCGAGAGGCGCGACAAAACCCAGCACCGCCATGGTATCGCCAACTCGCTTGATCAGTGGAAGTGTGTCCCTGATTTCCAGTTTATCGGAGTCTGCACGACGACCGTGCAGATCCAGGTAATCTTTTACTGCGGCGAGCTCTTCCAGCAGCGCATCCACCACTGAGCTCAGCGCGTCGGCATCAACGGCCAATTGTTGCTGTTGCCCGTCCTGCTGCAGCGCCTGTTTTAAATGGTAGGTAGCCTGCACGTCCTGGATCAAAGGCGAGTTGCCATTGGAGCGCGCAACGTAATAGAGAAAACTTTTCAGGGTTTCACTTGCGACAGGCGTCTGCAAGGCCTTCGAACCGTGTTGCTGCAATCCTTTTAATTCACTATCGATTTCCTTTAACAGTGTTTTCATAGCGGCGTTGGGGTGAATCGAGTGTTCAGTCACGCCCTCGATAATCGCCAGCCCAACTTGCCAAAGCGCTTCACGGCACTTGCCCTTGTTGAGTAACTGCAGGCGCTGGCATATTGCATTCAATTGCGGCAGGTTTTGCTTAAGTTGCTTATTTCGAACAATACCCACAAACGTTTTTTGAAAAAGCTGCTTTAGCTCTGCCAGCTCAGCGTCGAGAGCCTCCTTTTCAACTTCTACCGGGTCATCACAGGGCGCAGCTTCGATCGCTATCTGTGGATTAAAAAATGCCAGCTCAGACATCAATTCTGCACCGCGAATAGCACGCATATCGTTGATTCGAGGTAGTAAAATTCCAGGCAGGTCCTGGCGAGCGGCGCGCACCTGCTGTAAAAAGCCCGGCAAATAGAGCAGTCCCGCCATGATGGCTTCGTGGGCCTGCAAGTCATCTATGACTGCACCATCACCCAGCGCCTTTAATAGCAATTCCAACTCATTGGCAAATAGTGCGGCACCATGAAATTCCACCATCTGCAGAGTGCCCTGGACCTGGCTTATCTGGCCCATACATATTTCCAGCTTGCTGGCATCACCCGGCTCTTTGACATAAGCCTCCAGCGCACGGCAAGCTTGATTCAGCGTTTCATCGATCTCATCCGAGATCCAGTCCAGAGCTACATAATCTCGACGCTCAGCCATAGTGATATTTCAACCTTATTAAATGTTCTATTGGCGGATACAGGCTTCCAGAGAATCCTTGCTTGCGGTGCATACGGCAGCATGATTCCAGCCCTCCAAATCACCCAGCCCAACTACTAGCAAGCCCCCTGGCTTGAGATGGTCGACCAGGCAATCCAGTATCCTGTGTTTGCTTTTCTGGCAATAATGCGTCAGCACATTACGGCAAACGATCACATCCATGTCGATTCCCAACAACTCCTCCGCCGTAACCAGATTCGACTGCACAAAGCACACCCGCTCAGCCAATTCTTCAGTGACGCAGGCGTACTCAGAATCAATCGATGTAAAACCGTGCAGTCGATAATCGGGGGGTAAGGTGCTTAACTCGCTTTCCGGATAAATGCCCTCCCTGGCTTGCTGCAATGCCAGGCTGCTGATGTCTGTACCCATTACACCAAAGTAGAGTCCCGCCGAGTGACGCCGTGCCGTGGTGCGAGCCAGCATCGCCAATGTCCAGGCCTCAGCTCCGCTGCCGCACCCTGCACTCCATAAATCGAGGGAGAACAGGTTTTTCCCCGATCCTTGAATTCGATCGGCTAAATAGGGCGCAACCAGATCAATTAACGCATAGTCACAGAAAGGCAAGGTTTGCTCGCCGGTAATACTATGCAACAGCTCGGCTAATTCCGGGGTACCCTCTGTAACATCTCGCACGCGGTCAAAGTAGGTCTCGTAATCGAAGCAGCCAATCTTCGCCATTCTTCGATCCAGCCCGAGCTGGATCATTCCTGGACGTATTGACAGGGCCAGACCCCAGCGCTGCTCCAGAAGCGCCCGCCATTGCGCAAGTTGTTTTTCGGAAAGTCCTGGAGCCGAGCACTCAATGCTACTCGCTCCCATCGAGCCTGCCGCGAAGCTTGCCACAAACTAGACCAGTTGCTCTGCTTCGGATTCCTGATCCTGTGCCTTGCGCTTTTTGGAGCCAGCCTTGTTATCACTACTGTGGGTAGTGCTTGTCGAGCCGTCCAGATCGTCACCAGCGGCCATCAGCGCCATATCCAAATCACTTTCGATGTGCTCCTCAGGCAGTTTAAAGCCCGCGACCGATTTCTGCATGTCACCGGCAAGCTCCGCCAGGCGTCCAATCGAGCCCGCAGTGGCGGTTGTACCCGCGGAGGTCTGGGAGGTTATCTCCTGAATAACGTTCATGGTATTGGATACGTGACCTGCAGACGCTGCCTGCTGTCTCGCGGCATTTGAGATATTCTGGATCAGGTCAGACAGGGAGGTCGAAACGTTTTCAATCTCCTCCAGAGCCACACCGGCATCCTGTGCCAGCCGGGCGCCCCGAACCACTTCGGCAGTTGTCTGCTCCATCGAGATGACCGCTTCGTTGGTGTCCGACTGAATCGTCTTAACCAGCGCTTCAATCTGCTTGGTAGCCCCCGATGCGCGTTCCGCCAGTCGCTGTACCTCGTCCGCAACAACTGCAAAACCGCGCCCTGCGTCGCCAGCCATAGAAGCCTGGATCGCAGCATTCAATGAAAGAATGTTGGTTTGGTCGGCAATGTCATTGATCAAGGAAACGATGTCGCCAATCTCCTGTGAGCTCTCTCCCAGTCGTTTGATACGCTTCGATGTATCTTGAATCTGCTCCCGAATAGTATCCATGCCGCGAATGGTATTCTGTACCACCTCAGCACCAGTGTTGGCAATTTTTACCGAGCGCTCCGCAACCTGTGCCGACTCGCTGGCATTCGAAGATACGTGGTCAATGGTCACAGCCATTTCGTTGATTGCCGCTGAAGCACCGGCAATTTCCTGGGCCTGGTGTTCTGCAGCTTCGGCGAGGTGTAGAGCCGTGGACTGCGTCTCCTGTGATGCAGAAGTCACTCTGAGCGCAGTATCGTTGATTTGCGATACCAGGACTCGCAACTGATCGATAGTGAAATTAATCGAGTCAGCGATGGCACCGGTGAAATCTTCAGACACCGTTGCCGTGGTGGTCAGGTCGCCATCTGCCAGGTTACCCAGCTCATCCAGTAAGCGGAGGATTGCCACCTGGTTCTGCTCGTTGGTCGACTCTTCGAGCGCAAGTCGCTTACGCGTATTGATAAAACCGAGCAGGCCCAAAGATGCCATCAGCACAATTATGGCGACACCGGAAATTAAAACCAATGTGCCATTGACGGTACGCTCGCTTGAAAGGTTACCAATCTGCTGGGTCAGGACAGAAGTCGCTTCCTGGATCCCGGGAGCTTTGTCCACCAGCACATTGCCAGCGTCTCGAGCCTTGGAGAGGTCGGGTGAGGCCTGAAATATCTTGTCAATAAAATTGTTGACGAAGCCATAGAGTTCCGCGATTTGATCCAGGGATTGCGCAGCCTCTGTGTCGCGCACCTTCTGGATTTTCATTGCGGAGTTACCCTCGCGCATACCTGCCAGCACGGTACCAAACATACTGGCATCGAGATTAAACATATCAGCCGCTTCTTTCGCGTCGGCTGTGCCCTGCAACATTTTTTCCACATTGCGAGCAATCCTCTCAGCCAGCCACGCTTGTTTCTGGGCTATCGCAATCTGATTTGGAGATGCACCGTTTTCTATGAGAATTTCTACGACAAAATCGTATTCCTGCTGTAGTTCAGGAATCGAGGCATTGAGATTGCGCGCCACCTCATGCAGGAAAAGAGTCCTTTCCCTGTTCGCTACGACTGTTTGCGCTGCGTCATTGGTTTCAGCCCACAAGCCATTCAGCTCTTTGATTTCGGCGTTGAGCATATCTTTCGGGGAGGGTAGGCCCGCAGCTCCCTTATTGAGCACTTGCAAGGTTTTATCGACACCCTGACGAGCTTTTTCAAGATCGTCAAAGGCCTGGGCATCACCCGCTATGGCCTGGCGCGATGCAGTAGACACCTCCTGCATCATTACCCGCAGGTCACCGGCAAGCTCCAGATACCTCGCATCGTAATTGGCATCTCTGACCACCATATAGGCAGTAGTGATAAATGCTCCAATTGCGCCTATCAGAAGAACTACTAGTAAGGTTACGCCCCTGTTATTGGGCAGCTTGGATGTAACGTTGTTTCCACTCATGGCTTGGACTCCCAGCCCCGGGCTATTATCAGACCGTTATAGTTAATGAAATTTACCCACCCGACTGCGCGCATCAAGCGGCAGCATTTACGAAACGGCGATCCTTCGCCAACCTGAACGGACTGAAAACCGTCCAGGTCTTGTTTTCATGAACGTAAGCCCCCGTGGTGTACTCCACGAAAGGCTCAGCATCTTTTGGAATCTGCTTGACAAATGTGTCCACGGGAAAGTGTTGCATGCCGATGATATCGTTCACGATTAAACCGACGAACAAACCGTCGCACTCAACAGCTATAACCCGTCGCGACTTGCTATTAGTTCCCGGTGCTCCGCCAAAATATGACTCCATATCGATCATCGGTAACAACCTGCCACGCACGTTCGCGACACCTTTGACCCAGCTCTTTACACCTGGCATCGTAGTCCATACCGGCACATGCATCAGCTCCGCAACTTCATCCATTGGAGCAACCATCGTCTGGCCGCCCAGAGTAAAAGCCACACCTGTCCAGCTGTCTGCGACTTCTACCTGTTCCGGTAGGCCCTGCGCTGCCACCAGACTCCGATTGGCGATATCGATAAGAATGGAAAAAGGTTGTTTCTTTTTATCCATCAAAAACCCCTGGTACTCATTGGATTGCTAACTATTGGCCGGCTTTAACACATCTTTTATCGTAGCCAACAGCATGTTTTCCTGAACCGGCTTTACCAGATAACCTCGTGCTCCCTGCCGCTTACCCCATACGCGGTCAGTTTCCTGGTTTTTTGTTGTGACAATCACCACGGGAATATGGTTTGTGCGTTGGTCCTTGCTGATCTGCCGCGTTGCTTGAAAGCCGTTCAGACCTGGCATAACAATGTCCATCAAAACCATGTCTGGTAGTTCTTTACCGGCAATAGCTACACCCTCTTCGCCGCTGCTAGCCTCCAGTACTTCGTGGCCCTGGCTGGTAAGCATGGTACGGATTAAATGGGTTTCAGTTGGGGAATCATCAACAATCAGTATTCGTGCCACTTGGTATACCTCTTTTCCAAAAACTTTTTGATCCGCGATTCCTAGGCAGCCAGATTGCTCACGTGAGCTTCTATAGCCCCGAGCAATTCGTTCTTGCTAAATGGTTTCGTTAGATACTGATCCGAGCCGACAATACGGCCCTTGGCCTTGTCGAACAGCCCGTCCTTGCTAGACAACATAATTACAGGGGTCGACTTGAACTCACTGTTGTTCTTAATCAGCGCACAGGTTTGATAACCGTCCAGGCGTGGCATCATGATGTCCACAAATATAATGTCTGGCCGGTTATCTGCAATTTTTGCCAGGGCGTCAAAACCATCTACAGCGGTAAAAACTGTACAGCCAACTTTTCTCAGCAAAGTTTCTGCTGTGCGACGTATCGTCTTGCTGTCATCAATAACCATTACCTTTAGACTTTCAAAATTGACTTCCATAGAATCGTTCCCTTATTGGCAGCAGCGACGACCTTTGGACGGGCGGCGCTGGTCGCTCAGGTAAACGCTGAGCTGTAATTGACATGCTTGAGTAACTATAGATTTCGTTGTGGAATTTTGCATAATTCCAGGGTGAATAATTTGGCCGCGGATTTGGGGATATAATCGACACTTCCAGACTGGCCGCAGCGAACCTTTTCCAGTCCAAAGATCATGCTCTGAAGAGCCCTTTTCTCAAGGTAACAAGCTATGACGATCCGACTTGGCGTAATCATGGACGCTATAGAAAGTATCAGCGTCAAAAAGGATTCGACCCTCGCTATGCTGGTGGCGGCCAGGGCTCGGGGCTGGCAGGTTTTTTACATGCAACAGTCTGATTTATATCTGGATTCCGGAAATGCCATGGGCAGGGCCCGGCACCTTACCGCGGTTAGCTACGACCCGCATGCCTGGTACCGCGCAGAGGCACCAGAGGTGTTCGAACTGGCGAGTTTTGACGTCCTGCTGATGCGCAAAGACCCGCCTTTCGACAATGAGTATATCTACACCACCTACATCCTTGACGCCGCTGAAAGGCAGGGTGTGCTGGTCGTGAACAAACCCTCCAGCCTGCGAGACTGCAATGAAAAAATTTTTGCGACCCAGTTCACAAACTGCACACCTCCCCTCCTGGTGAGCCGCAATCCGGGTCAGTTGCGCGACTTTTTGCGGCAACACCATGACGTAGTCATGAAACCCCTGGATGGCATGGGCGGCACAATGATCTTCCGTGTCAAGCGAGACGACCCGAATATCTCGGTGATCATCGAGACACTGACTGCGTTCGGGACTCGGACCATAATGGCACAACAATTCATCCCCGAGATCAGTGAGGGCGACAAAAGAATCCTGTTGATCGATGGGGAGCCCATTCCCTATTGTCTTGCCCGCGTTCCAGCCAGCGGTGAGACCAGAGGCAACCTGGCGGCAGGCGGCAAGGGAGAAGCTCGCCCCCTGACTGATCGGGACCGCTGGATTTGTAATCAGGTCGCACCTACCCTTAAGGCAAAGCAATTGTTGTTTGTCGGGCTCGATGTGATTGGCGATTACCTGACTGAAATCAACGTCACCAGTCCAACATGCATCCGGGAAATTGACGCTGCTTACGCAACCGACATTGGCGGTAAGCTGATGGACTGTATCGGCAATAAACTGGAAAGAAAGTAGCTCATATGTTGCAAAGCTATCCCCTGGATCGTGACCTCGATCGCATCAGCGTATCTGCGCTGCTGGCACTCTTGCTGCATGGCGTGATGCTGTTTGGGCTTGGCTTCGCCCTGGAAAGTGCTACCCAGGCGCCGCCGCGACTCGAGATAACCCTCGCGCCGCACAAGAGTCTTGTAGCACCCGAGGAAGCCGACTTCCTTTCGCAACACAATCAGCAAGGCAGCGGCACCCTGGATAAAAAGC
>JAHEGP010000309.1 GCA_024645065.1 Cellvibrionales bacterium
AAGAATGTGCATGTAGGCCCGGATGCCCCAGCGCCAGCGACGGGGATTCAGCTTCCTCTGCGTCGTTTCCGCCCTCAACTGGCGCAACATGTCCGGCAGGGGAATATCCATGGGGCATGTCTGCTGGCAACGGCCACAGGTCGTGCAGGCATTGGGCAGGTCGGTGGCGTTCTCAAGCCCCTGCATCAATGGCGTCAGCACGGATCCCATTGGACCGGGATACACCCAGCCATACGCATGCCCCCCCACGTGGGTATATATGGGGCAGTGATTGAGGCAGGAGCCACAGCGAATGCAGCGCAGCATATCGCGATATTCCCCGGCCAACATCGTCGAGCGGCCGTTATCCAGCAGCACCACGTGAAACGCCTCAGGACCATCGATGTCTTCGCCTCGTTTCGGGCCGCTGAAAAAGCTGGTATAGCAGGTAATCGCCTGTCCGGTGGCACTGCGAGTGAGCAGGCGCAGCAGGGAGCTGGCATCATCCAGGGTCGGCAAAACCTTTTCGATACTGGTTGCGACAATCTGTATTTTTGGCAGTGTGCTGCAAAGGTCGCCATTGCCTTCATTGGTCACCAGCAGGGTACTGCCGGTCTCGGCGATCAGGGCATTGGCTCCGACAATGCCAACGTCGGCATCGCCAAATCGCTTGCGCAGTACCTCGCGCGCTTCTGTCACGATAGAAACCGGGTCGGGTAGCTCACGCTCACCCAGGTCGTGAGTTTGGAGAAACAACTCCCGAACCTGGTCGACGGTCTTGTGGATTGCCGGGACGACAATATGGCTGGGATGCTCATGGGCGACCTGGATGATGTATTCCGCAAGATCGGTCTCCAGCAAATCCATGCCGGCATCCAGCAGGGCATCGTTGAGCCGGGTCTCCTCGGTGACCATCGACTTGCCTTTGACGACCCGCGTGGCATTAGCCGACTGACAGATCCCGGTGATAATGCGATTGAATGCTTCCGGCGTCTCAGCCCAGTGTACCTGACCACCATTGGCCTTTACCGCTGCCTCGAACTGCTCGAGGTAAGCCGCCATATTGGCCAGTGTGTGATCCTTCATTTGCCTGACGAAACGGCGTTGTTCCTCAAAATTGCCCATGGCGTCTATCGCCAACTGTCGCTTGGGCGGCATTCCAGCGCGCAGCATGCCGAGTGACGACTGCAGGGCCTTGTTATTTATGCCCTCGCGCGAGCGGGCGATGAAATCCTGGCTGGCCGCGTTCACGACTCTTCCCCACGACCAATAGCGGGCTGGCTCAGATCGCCCGCCAGTACCTCCGCCACGTGGCGCACCTCGAGTTGTTGACCCTTGCGGCTGGCGCGTCCGGCGATATTCAGGAGACAGCCCATATCACCCCCTAGCAGCATCCGGGCACCGGTCGCCTCGGCTTGCGCGAGTTTGGCGTCCACCATCTCGCGTGAGATATCGGGTAACTTGGCACAAAAAGTGCCCCCGAATCCGCAGCAGACTTCAGTGTCCTGCATCTCCTTGAGTTCGATGGCATCGACCCCCGCCAGAAGCGATCTGGGCTGTTGTTTGACCCCCAATTCACGCAGCCCGGCACAGCTGTCGTGATAGCATGCACTAACAGGTTGCTCGATGCCGGCTGATAATCGCTGGGGGTCAAGCCTCATGACATCGACCAGAAAGCTGGTCAGTTCATAGCACCGCTCCGCCAGACCCAGAGCGCGAGCATGCCACTGGGAGTCAGCGGATAACAACCGGGGATAATGATGCTTGACCATCCCGATACAGGAACCGGAGGGCGCCACCACATACCGATAGCCTTCAAAGTTTGCGATGAACTGTCGGGCGACTTTCACGCTGGCGGGAAAATCCCCCGCATTGAAACCGGGCTGCCCACAACAGCTCTGGTTCTCTGGCACTACCACTTCGCACCCGGCGCGCTGCAACAGATCCACGGTGGCAAAAGCCACCGACGGCCGGAACAGGTCGACCAGACAAGACACAAACAGTGCGACCTGGGGAGGCGGGGTATTGGGCAGATCCGTGGGCCGTGGCACATTGATATCCTTGGCAACAATTAATGGGGCGGCTGGCGACGCTATTTGCAGCATCGCCGCAGACCCTGCACAATCCGTATCACACCATAACCATGATGCCTTGGCAACGAGAGGTTGGCGAATGATCCAGTGGAGTGAAACGCACCTGATGTTACGGGACGCCGTACGCGGTTTCTGTGAGGCTGAAATAGAGCCCCTTATCGAGCAACTGGAACATGGTGATACACCGCCCTACCAGGTACTGCGAAAATTCGTCAAAACCTTTGGTATTGACGAGCTGGCGCGCAGTCAGTTCGCCAGCGCTTTGGCAAGGGAAGATAACGGCAAGGAGACTGCAGGCGCTGTTGAAGGCGAACCCACCGTGTCGCCCGAACGCTTCGCCCAGCGGCTGGATGCGGCGGCCATGCGAGCCATACCCATTGTCGAGCTGTCGCGCTACTGTCCGGGTATGGTGACCGCAATGGGGGTCAGCATGGGTCTTACCAGTGCGGCCATTATGTCCCGTGGCACCCGGGCACAAAAAGAACGATGGGCCCTTCCGGTTATGACCCTGGAGAAAATCGGCGCCTGGGCGATTACTGAACCCAATTCCGGCTCCGACGCTTTTGGGGGAATGAATTCGACCTGCAAGCGCGATGGCAACGGCGGTTATATTCTCAATGGCAACAAGACCTATATCACTAACGGACCCTACGCCGACACTATTGTGTTCATCTGTAAGCTGGACGAACCGGGTGTCGACCCTCGGCAACGCAAGATACTGAGTTTTATCCTCGACAGCGGTATGCAAGGATTCACCCAGAGCAAGCCGTTTCGCAAGATGGGCATTCACTCATCACCCACCGGGGAACTGTTTTTGCAGGATGTCAGGGTCGGCCCCGAGCGCCTGATCGGCGAAACAGAAGCCGTTTCAGCCCGCTCCGGAGCCAAATCGACTTTCTCCGCAGAACGCTCCGGGGTAGTGGCTATGGCCCTGGGTATCGTCGAACGTTGCCTCGAATTATCAGTCCGCTACGCCAATGAGCGCGTGCAGTTCGGCCAGCCGATCGGCCAGTTCCAACTAATCCAGCTCAAGCTGGCCAATATGGAAGTAGCCCGGGTCAACCTGCAGAACATGCTGTTTCGCAATATCGAAATGGCGGCCGGGGGCCAGCAGCAGACCCTTGCCGAGGCTTCGGCGATGAAGCTCTATGCTGCAAGGGCTGCCGTCGAGGTGGCTATGGAGGCGGTGCAGATACATGGCGGTAATGGCTATATGAGCGAATACCGGGTAGAGCAGCTGGCGCGGGATGCAAAAATCC
>JAHEGP010000310.1 GCA_024645065.1 Cellvibrionales bacterium
ACGCACGATTTCATGGACCCATTCCTCGGGCACCTCGAGCTCGCGCAGCTGCTCGGCCAGCTCATTGCGGTTCTCCCCGGTCCAGAAATAAGTGGGGGATCGCTGCAACATAGTGATGTGTGCACAATCATCCGCCATATTGGGGATCAGGGTAGCAGCCGTGGCGCCCGAGCCAATAACAATCACCCGCTTGCCATGGTAATCCAGGTCCCCGGGCCAGGTCTGCGGATGAATAATGGGCCCCTTGAATGTTTCCATGCCTGGCCAGTGCGGGGTATAGCCCTGGGCGTGACGATAGTAGCCCTGGCACATCCAGAGAAAATTACAGCGGTATTGAACCCCCTCGGAACCATCGCCGACGCGCACGTCCAGCGTCCACGACTGGGCCGCCGAATCCCAGGATGCACTCAACACCTTCTGCTGGTAGCGAATACGCGGCTCCAGCTGATCATCGTGGATCGCCTCCTCCAGGTATTCAAGAATGGCATCCCCGGCTGCTATCGGCTTGCCGGACCAGGGCTTGAAACGGTATCCAAAGGTATGCAAATCGCTGTCGGAGCGAATACCGGGATAGGTGTGCAGGCGCCAGGTGCCGCCAAACGACGCCTTGCTCTCGAGGATGACAAAGTTCTTGCCGGGGCATTGCTCGCGCAGATGGTGGGCGGCGCCAATGCCGGATATACCTGCACCGACAATCACTACGTCAAAATGAGTTCTCGAATCGACGCTCGCGGCGGGTTTTGCATGTTCATGCTTCATTGATTCATTCCCTTTTGCTTCCTGGGAGTGCAGAGCCGGCATTACCTCCGCCTAGCGCCTATCGCGGCCACCGAACGCATTGCCAATCCCCAGAAAGAAGGACTGCCTGCCCCCCTGCGCCGCTCCCACTCCCAGATAGACCGGACCGATTGGCGAGCGGTAGCCAAAATAAAGGCTGCCATTCAGCAGGCCCTCCCTGAATACATCGCTGGCCCCGGGCACGACGGCGCCGTATTCGATAGTCCCGCCGAGGTAGGCCGGCAGCAAACCCGAGCCGGCGACATGGTAGCGATAGCCGGCCAAAACCATACCAAAGTTTTCACCGACCAGTTGGTTGTAAAGAAAGCCGGAGAGATTGGCGAACCCACCCGCGCGAAACTGGACATAGTCTGGCGCATCGCCCCGGACTGTTTGGTAAAAGCGGACGCTGCCAATCAGATTGTGGCGACCAATGGAGTGCGCCGCGATGCCGTCGAACAACAGCTGCTGATAGTCGTCATCTGCGCCAAGGGCGCCCTCAGGCTGGTAGAAGTCGAGCTTCAGGAAACCGCCTCGCCCCGGGAAATAGGGGTCGTCGAGGCGATCAAAAACGCCACTGACGAAATACTCCCCGACGTCGAAGGGTTGCCTTTCAATATCGGGGGGGCCGATCGCTACGTCCACCTGGCCACTGTACAAGCTGATACCCGCAAGCACCGCGGCGTGGCGCCCGATCTCGCGACCGATTCCCAGCGTTCCACCATAGCGATCCACCCAATTGGTGTACAGCGCATCACCGTCGCTATCGAAGGTGGTGAGCTCGTAGCGTTGCACAAACAGCTGCGGACGCGTAAACCAGCGCAATTCGGAGTCGAAGTATTTATTGACCTCCAGCAGAAGTTGCGGATTCGAACCCACCTGGGTCAGGAGGCGAAATTCGCTGCCAAAACCATCGAGCGCGGTATTGAGATAGCCCAGTTTCAGGTTGATTTCACTGGTCGAGCCGTCGGTCGCATACGTTAGCCCGGTCTCGATAAACTGCGTACCCCTGTTGTCCTGCTTCACGTACAGTACGATACCGGTCTGACCGTTTTCCCTGATCACCTCATAGCGCGCCGACTCAAGAAACCCCAGCCCGTAAATATCCCGGATATTGGCCTCCAGGGTGTCAATATCGAGCTCATCCCCCACTTCGAGGGAAACGCGGTTGAGAATAACCCGATCGCTGAAGCGAGAATTGTTTTCCAGCCGTATGAAATGAATGGGACCGGGAGCAGACACACAATGCTCCAAAGCCGATCGATAAGCCCCGTATTCGCCGGGACCGAGGGAGAGTCGCTGCAGTTTCTCTCGCGCTTCCAGTGCCGCATCGTAACCAATAGCAATACCCTGCCCGGCCTTGTCGAACGATGCGGAGGTAACGATATTCCCCAGCAGCGGGGTAATCAGGATATCCTGCTCGGACAGGGTGGCGATATTGCGTTCGGTATTGGAGTTGGTCAGGATATTGGTGAGTTGGTTAACCACTGCCAGTACGCTGTCGAGTTCTTCGCGGGTACTCAGGCCAGTGCCCACATTCACGGCAATGACAATGTCCGCACCCATCGCACGCACCACATCGATGGGCACGTTGTTGGCGATACCACCGTCAACCAGCAGTTTGCCGCCCAGGGTCACCGGGCTGAAGAGACCAGGGACCGACATGCTGGCTTTCATTGCTGCGGCCAGGTCTCCTTCGCTGAGCACCACGGCCCGGCCGGTTACCAGATCGGTTGCGACTGCGCGATAGGGGATTGGCAAGTCGTCAAACCGGCTTACCTGACTGCGTTGCTTCACCAGGGTTTCAAACAGGAAGTTGATTTTTTGTCCCCTGATAGCGCCCCGCTGCACCAACTGCGAACCCTCCCCAACCCCGAACTTGGGGCCATAAAGTGCTTTGATGTCGTCAGATTTGCGACGAATCGACTGGTTTTCGCGCTCGGTTTGGTCTTTGAACAGGTCGTCCCAGTCGAGGGATCCAAGCAGTTCTTCAAGCTCGTCAGCGTCCATTCCCATGGAATACAGTGCGCCAACCAGAGACCCGATGCTGGTGCCCGCGACATAGTCGACGGGCACGTTCAGTTGTTCCAGCACCCGGATCACGCCGATATGCGCGGCACCGCGAGCGCCGCCTCCCCCCAATGCCAGTCCGATCGAGGGTCGATCCTGCTGCGCGCGCTCGCACGCTGCCTGCGCCAAAGACCCCGGCAACAGTAACAGCGAACAGATACTGGCAAGACTGAAGAAGCGGTTGATGGAGATTAAATGACGTGGTGTGTTACCACCAATGCCGAAACTACGCGAATACACCCGGTAAAGCCCTTTCCCTGCTAGTGATCACAGAACTCAAGGCAATACCCGGCAGCACTACTTCGCTTTAGACCTGAGGATAAAATCTTCCAGCACTTTGTCGATACCGAAAACGTGCCGGGTCAGCCATTCGGTGAGAAATGTCGATATGATATCGCGATCCAGGGCGTTGGGCTCATCAATCTCTTCCAGCAACTGGATTATTTCTTGCCGAAAGC
>JAHEGP010000090.1 GCA_024645065.1 Cellvibrionales bacterium
AACGCTATCTGCGCGAATCCAACGGCTCGCTTACAACATTGGCGGATATGCTGTGTTACTCAGAGTTGAGTGTTTTCTCCAACGCCTTCCGTCAGCGTTTTGGCATGTCTGCCAGGCAGTGGAAAAACCAGCAGATTGCAAGCTAGTACTGTTGCCCAAATTTCCAGCGCAACAGCCATTGCGAACTCCTGGCGAACAATTCGGGAAAGTGACGGGCAGTCCAGGCCATTATGCTGGCACGGATGCCTGGAATGATAACCGCCTGGTGCTTACTGATGCCGCGAGCAATTTTTTTGGCAGCCACATCAATCTCCATGGTGCCCACCAGATCCTTTAGAAATCGCGTTTGTGGCACGCCCTGCGCGCTTTCCGCGGCAATCATTGGTGTGTTGACTTCGGGCGGGCAGATCAAATGTACCCTTACCCCGCTCCCGGCCAATTCCTGTCTCAAAACCTGGGCCAAGCCGGTAACCGCAAACTTGGATGCACTATAGGCGCCATAACCATACAAGCCGATAAGGCCTGCCATCGAGGAGACAAAGGCAACCTGGCCTGATCTGCGCTGCAACATGCAAGGTAAAACTGCGCGCACTACTTCTCGGCTGCCGGCCAGGTTGATATCGACGATGCGATCAAACTCATCGGCCGTGGTATCGAGAAACCGCTGGTTGCCGGCAACACCCGCACAGAGTATCAACAGGTCGGGCGCACCGTCACGTGAGACTACCTTGTCCATGGCCACTGCAAGGCTATGGTAATCCGTTATGTCCAGTGATTCGCCCTTGATGACCTGGCCGGAATTTACCGCCACGCTGTTGCAAGCACTGACGGCCGCATCCAGTTTTTCCTGGTTGCGCGCCATCAGGATAATATCGCATCCCATCTTCGCGTAATATTGGGCCAAGCCCAGGCCAATGCCGCTGGAGCCACCCGTTATGTAAACTCTTTTTCTCATCGTGAACGGTTGGCGGAGACCGGGTCGCTCGCCATCTTTTTCAGCTCAGACTGCACGATTTTGTCCACTACCGTATTCATTATAAAATCGGGCAAATAGCGGTTACATAGATAAGTCATCTTTGCCTTGGTGCCGGGGATAATGACACTATTGCCCGCATCCAGGCCGGCAAAAATGCCCTGCATAGCTTCTTCAAGCGATAGCGAGCCTCCCAGATCCTTGAGCCGGCGCGAAACCGGATGCATATGCTTCGCTTCCTCGACCACCATCGGCGTGTCAACTTCGGGTGGGCAGATAAGACCCACGTCGATGCCCCTGGGTTTGCATTCCAGCCGCAGCACCTTGCCCAGGCCAATAACCCCGAACTTGGAGGCGCTGTAGGCTGCATAGGAATAATTGGCCGCAAACCCCGCCATCGACGCCACCAGTACCAGCCGCCCACCCTGTTGCATGTGCGGTAAAACCGCCGCTGCGAAGTTGCGCGAACCAAACAGATTCACCTGCACAACCAGCTCAAAGTCTTCCCGGGGCAATTCCGCAAAAGGCTGTGCCCTTTGCACACCGGCACAATTGATGGCGAGTTCGGGCACACCAATTGCTTCAACAGCCTGCTTAACCGAGCCAGTCAATTGCCCGGCATCTGTTACGCTGGACTTGAATGCGACTATTTGCCGGGATTTATTTTTCCTGGCGTCCTGCAGTTCTTTTAACACTCCATCGTCAAGCACCAGGTCAAAGATCGCCACGTCGGCGCCACGCCGCACATATTCAAGGGCAAATGCCTTGCCGATACCACTCATCCCGCCACTGACAAAAAACGTCTTCGGGTTTTTTAGCCCCGCCATGATCCCAGCCCTACAATTGTGGAATTAACCGTGCACAAGAAGTCCCCGCCAGCACCCCGAATTACGCTGCAGGCGGTATAATTTCGACCAGGCTATGCACATCGACCTGCGCGGCCTCTGCCAACGATAGACCCTCGAAGGCCTTCAGGAACGGCATGTCCAGTTTTACAATCGTCCCGTCCGGCAGGATATTGTCCAGATAACGCCCGTTTTTACCATCGAACACGATAAACAGCTCAGCGCCCTCGTCGCTCCAGGGCGTGTGATCATTGCCCTCGTCTTCCCAGGCTGACTCCCCGGCAGAAAAAGCGCCCTCGTCATATTCCCAGTTGCCGCTGATGGTATAGGCTATCGCACGGCAGTAGTGAATATGCCGTGGCATGCGCGTGCCTGGATTAAACTTAATCTTGACGACAACCCGGTCCATCTTCTCGTCGGCCTTGAGCACTTTGACAAAGACGCCTTCCGCACCGGGCAAAGGAATTGGCAGGTAATCCTGATCACCATCACGCATTATGTTCATAGTTTCGTTGATCATTGTGTTTCTCCTTTTTCGCTGGTTGCTCACTCACTTGATTGATGACAAGACTAGAGAAATTGCTTGCTCGCTATTTGGTGAAACGCGACACTCTATTGAGAAAAAATGACACGCTGACAATGAATGAAGAGAAATCGACCTTACTCACTCTCCAGCTGCGACTTCAGGTTTTGCAGAGCGCTGGCAAAGATTTTTTGCAGCGTCCACGCGGTTATCCCGCCGGTAAAAGGGAGGTTGGATTTAAACTGTATCGCCCAACGCACCCTGGTCTTGCCATGCTCCTCGCTGACAAACACATCACCGCGGTGCCATTTGAATGGCGCTCCGGTGCGCAATCGGTAGGTATAGTGCCGACCCTCTTCCCAGGCAACCACTTCCTCGGTAATCCGGGCGCCAAAGGCGCTCAACTCACGTATGCAGCCAAGCCCGTTAGGCGATTTTTCGCCGGGGCGTAGCAGCTTGCCGGTGAACAAGCTCCAATCGCCCATGCGCTGGTGATCGGTCAATTTGTTCCAGGTGTCACTGGCGGGGGCGTCGATAAGGATTTCGTTGTCGACATAAGGTTCGCCGGTATTGAACCCGCTCAGCGACCATAGCTGCTTGCGGGCATTGAGCATTTCGACGCTGAACCCCTGCGGGTCGTTGACGTACATTACGCGAAAAATACCGATATCCACCGGCTTGCCGTTGGCGGTCATACCATTGGCTGTGGCATGGGCGAACTCCCGATCAAAATCGCGGCTTTGGGCAAACCCCACGGCAATATTCATAAAGCCCTGGTCACTGATTTGATAATCCGTTGGCCACGGCTTTGGAGCATGGCTCTGGTATTCGACAATCTCTACCAAAAAGTTGCGGCCACGTAACAGGGCTGATTTTGTCTTTGCGCCTTTTAGGCCCCACAGAGCTTCGTGCTCTGGCGTGTGCAACTGGAATCCCTTCACCTCGGACAGGCCCATAGCATTGATGAACGCATCCCGGGTGATTTCGAGTGTAGGAACTGACAAACGTATAAAGCGGGTGGCCGTGAGTAGTTCAGGCCTGACAATACAGGGGTCTGTGTCTTCTATCTGGCTTAGAGGGTCGCGCTCCATAACCTCAATCCAGTTACCCTCCGGATCCTGCAGGCAGATGCGTCGGTCGCCCGGATCACCGACAGGTTTGGGCAGAGGCCGATCACTGCGGGCCGCAATCATCCCCCGCACCTTGTCAAAATCTCGCGCATGAATGCCCACCATGCTATAGCCAATATCGCAAAAACGTCTGTCGCTGGGCCTGGCCCTGGATTTGGGGCGATAGAACTGAAAAAACTCGAGCTGGAAATAGTCCTGTTGCTCAACCAGCCAGATGACTTTTTCAGCCGGGTTGGGAGTAATACCCTGGATGCGGTTCGTGGGCATGGGCGGAGCGCTGACTATGCCCCCGGACTTTACCATGCCAAAACAATCGTGGTACCAGTCTCGCAACTGGCCCGCATTCAGGCAGGAAAACCCGACTTGGCAGATGTGCTTGTTCGACATTTATCCTTTCTCCTCTTTTTCGTACTTGCCTGCGAGACGAGTACTGCCAGGCAGCGCTTGACGCGATTACAGCCCGGGCTTTAGATCAAGCCCGTCTCACGGGCCCAGTCCCTGGAGCGGCGCATACCCTCCTTGAGATCAACCTGCGGCTCGTATCCCAGTAGGTGAGTCGCCTTTTTTATTGAATAGCCAGCCTTGCGCGCTAGCATATCCATCGTGCCCTTGCCCAATTCACTTTGACCGCCAAAAAGGCGCGTGATAAAACCCGCGGACTCGGCGAGGGCCCGGGCGGGGGCCAGACCCATAGTGCGCGGACTCCGGCATCCGGCCATCTCGGCGTGATAGCTGAAAAATTCGCTACACGTTACTTCGACGCCCCCACCAATCGTAAATATCTGGCCGCGCCCCTCTTTGCGGGTTGTAGTCAGGACTAAACCCTCAACCATGTCATCAATATACACAGGGCTGAAAATCCCCTGGCCATTGGCAGGCAGGATGAATTTGCCAGATTTCATCATTTCTATGGGCAACACTATCCAGGGGTGAGAGCCCGGCCCATACACATCTGCCGGCCGCACAATAGTGCAGTCGATGAGGCCCCGTGCATGACTGGCCAACACAATGTGCTCGGACGCAATCTTGGTATCTACATAGGGATTACCGTTGGGACGCAGCGGGTGTTCTTCGCCAACCCTGGAGGTGAAATCAAAGCCAAAGGCCGCAACCGACGAAAGTTGTACAAAGTGATCAACGCCTGCGGCTGCACTTGCGCTGATGAGATCAGCAGTGGCCTTAACATTGACTGCCCAGGCCTTGTCCATGGTTACGGTATTGGACACAATGGCGGCACAATGAATCACCGTTGCCGCGCCGCGCAGCGCATCGGTCCAGTTGTCGCGCCGGGTCAAATCCCCAGCCACCACGCCCCACTCGGGGTCGGCCTTAAAATCAACACCGGCCACCTCTGACCCCAGCACGCGATAGCGGCGGGCCAGTGCCCGGCCAATAAACCCATTAGCACCTGTAATGAATACTTTGGCGGGCACATCGACTGTCTGTTTCTCGCTCATAGCTTGTCACTTCCTCTGTCAATCCGGATATGCAGAGAACCCTGCTGGACCGGCTTTGCAGTATGGACAAACCACGTCATATTGAATTTAGATAAAACGACAGTGTTTTTAGATTGAGCGACACCACATAAAGCCCGGCAGCGACACCTGCGATGCCGCGTGTCACTAGTAGAGCTGGTCTGTTCGATTGAGCTGTGGTTCCCATTGCCGCAGCGATTGAACACCGGCCTTGAAACTCATTTTCCCGGGTAATTGATCTATGGTTTTTGCTGAATCTACCATCAATGATCGAACTGCGTTACAGGCGATCAAGTGCATGCGTATTTCCTTCCCCACCATAGCCGGAGAGTGACAACCCAGTAAGTCCATCCCCATCGTCGTATTGATATCCCGAACTCGCCAGGGAGCAGGCCATAGGTCAGCGCGAAGCGGCTCGGTTTGGCCACGAAGTTTTTCACGATGGCGCCCCGAGCGCTGCCCTTGAATAGCGGGTTCCGGTCCAATAGGTGCTTTAAAAGCAAGCCGTTTTTATCATTATTGATGCTCTTGTTGACTCACTTTTTTAAGCAGGTTCAATATGCCCATGGCGTCTTTTGGCATAGGCATATTTTTTGGCAGTTTTAGTTCCGGGTAAGCCGGTTTAATCATCTGTTCTGTTCCCCATACGGGTGCAGGCAAATCCGGGCGACCTTCTGCTTGTACAAAACCATCATTGTTACAGCCCATGGCTTCAAATTCTGCGACTGACATATATTTGGTCACAGGTAGGTAATCCCCCATAACCTCTTGTTCTGTGCCTGGGTAGAGCACATTGACAGAGTTTTCTGCAAAATCTGATTCACCTGACAAGCCGGGACGCAAGAGCACCTGGGTAACAGGCCGGCCGAAACCATCGTTTGGTCCGCTGTTCAACCAACTCCAGCCGCATGCATTGGTGGCGTTTTGAGGACGATTTGCTATTGATGTATGGACTATTCGAGTAAACCGATCACTATTTAATACCACGGTTTCATCATTGTGGCACATACCCTGTCGTACACCTGTTGGAAAACCTTCTTCAGTATTGCCCACACCAGATACATCTACATTGGTACACATCGACCAATATTGTGCTTGTATTGGCTCAATCGCATTTAATCTTTCATGCCCATCGAATGTTTTGGGGGTGTTAGCCACTTTCACTGTGGTAACCGCCACTTCGCGATCTTTTGTTTCGTGAGATAAGTAGGTGGCGACATAGGCGTTGGCAATGGTTCCTGCAAGTGAGCCACCGCCACCGCCATCCGGGCGAGGAACTGGAATTTGGCTGCGGGTTTTTTCACCACCTGGCAACATGAATAAGCCGATATGTGAATAGGGTACATTGAAAAACCGCTCCCACGTAGGTACTTCTTGAGCTGGAGCTCGCGCAGGATTCGGTGCGCTATCGACTAATACTTTTAAAAGACTCAGGGGTAAGGCAGTTTCTGAGAGGTCACCGGTAGAGGTATTGGTATTGATCACTCGACAAATATTTTCTTCACCAGTGATAACGCTACCATCAGCTAATTCCAGTGCATGCGCTTTAGGGTAACCGACACCACCGAGGACGTCTTGACCACGATCCGGAAAATACACGCGATAGCGTAATTCCGGGGTATATTCGCCATAACTTTCAGCGCTGGCTGGTCGCAAATAAAGGGTATTGGCAGCCGGCACTGCAGGTTTAACCTGCTCGACAAGCTTTAAGGTAAATCCACGTTTACTGGTATTGCGATTGGCTTGAGGAATGAATGTGTTTTCAGCATTTTCATCCGCTGCAATTTGATAGCCGGCAATTGCATCCACCGGGAAGGGGCCGCTGTAGGTATCTATGCCCACATAGCGGGCATGAGGATACTCGCCTTTTAGAATCAGGGTCGAACCTTTTGGTAATTTGAATTTAGCGGGGGAATATGTCACCCATGTTTCAGGGTTATTGCCGCTACCCAGGGGAACATTTTTGCTGTATGCAAAATAATTGCCTGAGTACCATGCTTTCCAGAAACAATTCTGAGGCACATCGGAAGGCTCCAATGCGTCGATATCTACATTAGGAAAATAGTAATTTGTACCCGTTAGTGGTGCGCTTTCAGCTTGAGCTTGTTGAGCTGCTATAGAATTGGCTGCCGCCCCGGTTAGCGCCGCAGTTAACACCGCTGCCGTTATTGTTATCTGATTTTTCATTAGTCTTATCCCTTGGTCGATGCAGGATGTTATTTAACATCGATGTTAACACAACCACCTGTAATTTGAAACGAATAAGGCTTAACCCCCGTTTGTAGATACGATGGATGTGCCAGAAAAAACACTATAAAAAAAGCTAAAGCCTAAACGCAGTCAACGGGTATAAAAATCAAGTGCCAGGGGACTAAACGAATTCCAGTTTATAGCTTCACCGAACTCTATCGACCGGAGGTCGTTGTCGAGGCCGCTGGCAAGATAGCGGCCCTGTTGCAGGTCGTGGAACACTTCAAGCGTGTACCATGGCGCGGGCACCTGATAGTAGTTGACCATGTGACCCTCGGCAACGCGCCAGAGCGCTCCCTTGCTGTCATAGCTGTCGGCAACAGCAATTTGCCAGCTGTCTTCGTCTACATAGAAAACCCGGCGTGAGTAAACATGGCCCCGCGTTTCCAACTTACTGTTATTGCGGTCCGCCTTCGGGTTGCGTACAGTCCCCTCGACGACCCAGACGCGATGCAACTCGTAGCGAGCCAGTTTGGGGTTGATGTGGCTCTTGTGCAGAATATCGCCATACTCGATCTCAGCGCTGTGCAGGCGGTAGCTGTTGTAGGGTATATACAGCTCCTGTTTGCCCAGCAACTTCCACTCAAACAGGGCTGGCGACCCGCTGAACATGTCGAACTCGTCTGCCAATCGAAGGCCATCTGATTGTGGCGCCGGGTTATCGAATCCGCCGCGGGGATTGCGCATGACCCGGCGCAAGTTCGGGTTGTAAATCCAGCTCTGACGTTGTTCCTGGGTATAGTCGACGGGTTCAATATTGAGGATACCCAGGCCCGCTTCCGAGCCAGGCGCCAGCACTTTTCGCTTTCGCGCTGTGCCGAGGTAGGGCCGCTGTAGTTGGAATGCATCGCCAACTGGATTGGCGTAGGCCGATGCAGTTTCTTCCTGAAAAAAAATGATGCGATACAAACCCAGCTTTCGCGTGACCGCGGCCTCACCGTTTATACGGTTCGAGTACACGCCTCGCCAGCGCAGCAGATGGTTCCATACGACTTCCACACCATTTTCTGGCATCGGAAAGGGAGAGGTGATTTTAGCGCCGCGCACACCACCGAGGCCTTCGCTAATCAATCTAGCCTGGGTGGCGTTGGTCTTGAGGGCATCATAGGCAAATTTCGGAAAACTGGCAGAGCGCCGCGTTGGGTAGACGTTGATGTACCAGGTAGCGGGATATTTTTGCAGCAGTGCCACCTGGCCGGGGCTGAGCTTGTCGGCATGGTCTGCCAGGTTGTCTGCCGTGATGGTGAATTTGATCTCATCGTCGGGGAACGGGTCGGGGTGATGCTCGCCGGGTCTCAGTTCGGGCAGTGGCTCGCTGATACCACCGTTCCAGGCCGGGATGATGCCGGCGGCGTTGCCGGCGCGCTCGGCTCCCAGCGGGGTTAGCTGGTCTCCACCCAGGCGACTTTCCGGCTGCGGCTCTGCACCGACCAATGCTGTGCCGGTAACCAGGACAAGTATGGCTGCAAGCTGTTTAGGTGGGAGCGTTGCTGGCATAGTGGCTTTGACTCCGGTTAGAAAAAATAGCGGATATTGAGGTTGAGATAATCGCGGTCATTCAAGGTGTTGTATTTGCCGCCGCCGGAGTAGCGAACGTAACTCATGTCCGCCGTGGCGCTTTCCAGGAATGACGCTGCCAAACCAATGCCGAATGCCTTTCTGCCCTCATAAAATGGGCCTGCGCCAGAGGGGCTGATGCCCCTCACATCGTGACTGAAGCTGAGCCGAGGTCGCAGCGTTAGCGCCCCGAACACATTGTTATAGGTCAGACTCGTTCGCAGGCGGTAACCCCAGGAACTGCTGTCGGGGAACAGGCTGGCGGGGCTTATGGTAGTCAGAATCAAGCCGGGTGCCGAATAAAGCAACTCGTCCTTTGACGGCATATCCCGGATATATGACCAGCCGATTTCTGCCGTTAAAGCTGATTGCGCGGCGCCGAGGCGCGGGCCGAACAACTGGGTGGCGCCAAGGGATAGAAAGGACCTGTCAAGTTCATCAGTGAAATTCTGGCGTTTATTAGCGTAGTTGGCAGCCAGTTCTTCGGGGCTGGTTTTTTCCAGGTCCGAGGGTGGGAAGGGGTCTTCGGGGACCGACTCGGGTAGGACCTGGTCAAAGACCTGATTAGGGAATATCGGTACGGGTGAGTCGAAATGGTAGCTGAACTCACCGTAAAAGGCGGTGCCTGTCCGCAGACTGCTGGTATTGAAACTCAGGCCGAGTACCCGGATGTTTTCGGGATAAGCGAGAATGTACTCGGAATCGTTGAACACCTGTCCAAGCAGCACAGTTTGTGCAGCAGTGGCTGCTCGCATGGGGTCAGTGCCCGCCTCGATTAGCCTTTCTGTTTGCACTGCTATGTTCTGTATCGTATAGGCGAGATAGGTTTCAAGTGACGGAGTTATGCCGGAAAGATAGGGGATCTTGCTATGGTAGTTCGCGAAGCTGAAGACGAATTTGGTATCGTTCAGGTTTTCCGCGAGCCAACTCAGGCTGATACCATACTGACCCTGGTCGCCGGGCTTGTCGTCCTCACCGTGCGGCACCTGCCAGAAGTCCGGGTCAAAACCGATAGTGCCCGGCGGCAAACCGAAGACCGCGTCGACGTTGGTGCCCTGGTCGGGGAAAGGCCCCGCCTGGAAAGTAATACCGTCAGGCCCCATCGGGTCGGTGGCTGATAAATAGGTGCCCGATGCCGGCAAAATGGTTTCGTGCCATTCGTACTGGTAGTAGGCCTCAACCGCCAAAAAGGGGTTAAATTGGAGGGACCCCCACAGCGTGCCTACAGGCAGGCGAAGGTCTTTCGGCAGAGCCACTGGCTGCTGAAACAGGGGCAGATCAAGGGGGTTGGCCACGTTAATACCGGACAGGGGAAAGAAGCGACTTTCACCCCAGTTGACGATTTGCTGACCCAAACGAAACTGTAACGGCATCGAGCCGACCTCGAAGCGCGCGCTCAGGTAAGCCTCACGCAGCCGAACATCACTGCCAACCTGCTCCAGCGCCCCGCTACCCAATTCTGTGCGCGCTCGATCACGATTCTCGTTTTCAAAATCGTAAAAGGCGTAGCCCCGGGCAAACGCACCGAAGTTACCCCACACCAGGGTTAGCTCGGCGGCACCCCGGACCATGTTGGATACCGGTTTCCCCGGATCGTAATTAAGGTTTCCGTCGTCGAAGTTGCCGTTATCGCCCTCACCGCCATTGCCACGACTGATGAGATCGGGGCTCCTCTCATCCAGGCGCCAGCGCACACCATAAGCCAGCTCGAAATCGAATATACCAATAAGCCGATTGGAACCGAGATCTGTATGGAGCCCATAGCCGTGAAGTTTCCCGGCCGCTGCGCCACAAAGCAGGCACAGGGCCAGGCTGAATGGGTTTAATGTCTTCGCTGTGGGCACATTGATGATCCTCATACAATGCAACAGATAAAGAGACTGCGTTGGGTAACCCTTGTTTGAATACCTGCCTGGCTTTCTATCAGTCCTGGGACATAGATACGGTGTTTAGCGTTGCTGATTATTTTTGTTTTTGTCTCTGACTAGACATGATGTTTTGACCTGCCCAACCTCAACGCTCGTGGATTACCATTGGCGTTGAACAAAGAACCGGTGGCAGAGCCACATTGAGGAGGGCAGGCATGAAAGAGTTTACCGCAAATC
>JAHEGP010000311.1 GCA_024645065.1 Cellvibrionales bacterium
CTTCGAACTCAGCAAATTCAACCGCGCAACCCAGGCGCAACGCCAACCCGGCTCCAACTTCAAGCCCTTCCTGTATGCCGCGGCACTGGATGCCGGCCTGACTGCCGCCAGCATCATCAACGACGCACCCGTGGTTGTGGAAGACAGCTCACTGGAGGGTATCTGGCGACCAGAAAATGACGGTGGCAAGTTTCATGGCCCTACACGACTGCGCTGGGCCCTGACAAAGTCTCGCAACCTGGTGTCCATCCGGCTGCTGCAGCAACTTGGGGTCGACAAACTGATCGCCTACGCAGAGCGCTTTGGATTTGACACATCGCAGTTTGCCCCTGACCTGTCACTCGCCCTTGGAACTCACGCAATGAGCCCGCTGGATGTCGCAGCAGCCTACGCCATACTGGCCAACGGCGGCTACTTTGTAGAGCCCTACCTGATCGACCGGATTGATAACATTCACGGCGAGACTGTATTTCAGGCCCGCCCAGCGACCGTCTGCCGGCAATGCGAGGATGAAGCTGCAGACCAGCTCCCTGCTATTTCTGACACGGAAGCCGAGCTGAGCATGGAAGACATTCTGTCACAGCCTTCGCAGGACGAGGATAAGCTACCCCGCGCAGAGCGCGTTATGGATGCTCGGGTGAACTTCATAATCAGCAGCATCCTGCAGGATGTGATTACACGGGGTACGGGTCGCCGCGCGCTGGTACTTGAGCGCAAAGACATTGGCGGCAAAACCGGCACCACCAATGGCCCGATGGATGCCTGGTTTTCAGGCTACAACCGCGACGTTGTCACAACCACATGGGTGGGTTTCGATAATTACACGCCTTTGGGACGGCGAGAATTCGGCGGCACTTCGGCGCTCCCTATCTGGATCAACTTCATGCGAGAGGCGCTTGCAGACAGCCCCGATGTTCCCAGGCCCCTGCCGCCGGGCATCGTCAATGTCCGTATCGATCCCGATACCGGTGAACTGGCAGCAGCCGGTCAGCGCAACGCCATTTTCGAGTACTTCCGGGAGGAGTATGTTCCTCGCCAGCATAGTGACGAGAACAGCCCCGGTGCACGCGAACGTGGCACCGAAGACCTGGTAAGGGATATTTTCTAACCGAAAGGTTGCCTGTCAGGCCGTCCTGGCATACTGCTGAGGCAAAGCCAGCCTTGCTACTCCACTATCACACGCGGCGCGAGCAACAGCCGGCGCAAGTCTATCGAGCAGCCTTGGGTCGACAGGCTTGGGAATAATGTAATCCGGCCCGAATGTCAGGCTGTCAACATTGCAGGCCTGCAGGACCGAGTCCGGCACCTCTTCGCGCGCCAGCGCCATGAGTGCATTTACCGCCGCGATTTTCATGTGTTCATTGATCTTGCTGGCGCGTACATCCAGCGCACCGCGAAAGATAAATGGAAAGCCCAGTACATTGTTGACCTGGTTGGGATAATCGGACCGACCAGTGGCCATAATGACATCATCGCGTGTGGCCAGCGCCAGTTCGGGCTTGATCTCCGGGTCGGGATTGGAGCAGGCGAACACTACCGGGCGATCGGCCATCGAAGCCAGCATCTCTGCGCTGAGAAGATTCGCGCCGGACAGCCCGACAAATACGTCAGCCCCTCTTACCGCATCGCTCATGCTGCGCTTTTCGGTATGGTTGGCAAACTCTGCCTTGTAGACGTTTACACCCTCTCGCCCCGCATAAATCACGCCGCGGCGGTCCAGCATAAAGATGTTTTCCTTGCGGGCTCCCAGACTGACCAGCAGGCGCATGCAGGCAATCGCCGCCGCTCCCGCCCCAAGACACGCTATCACAGCATCTTCGAGTCGCTTGCCCTGAATCTCCAGTGCATTGAGCATACCGGCCGCGGTTACAATCGCTGTGCCGTGTTGATCATCGTGAAAAACCGGTATATTGCAGCGCTCGATCAAAGCCGCCTCAATCTCAAAACACTCGGGAGCCTTGATATCCTCAAGGTTGATGCCGCCAAAGGTCTCCGCAATGCGGGCAACGGTGTCTATAAACTCACCGGCATCCTCGGTGTCCACTTCAATATCGATGGAGTTGATGCCCGCGAATCGCTTGAATAACAGCGCCTTTCCCTCCATTACCGGCTTACTGGCCAGAGCGCCAAGATTGCCCAGTCCCAGCACCGCCGTGCCATTGCTCACGACCGCTACAAGATTGCCCTTGCCTGTATAGGAGTACGCCGCATCGGCATCTTTGGCGATTTCCCTGCATGGCTCAGCTACACCGGGGCTGTACGCAAGTGCCAGATCGTCCTGCGTCTCTGCAGGTTTGGTCAGCTCAACAGAGATCTTGCCGGGTGTTGGATCCGAGTGATAAGCAAGCGCGGCTTGTTTGAATTGTTGTGACATGAAGTGCAACCCGGTGGCACAGTGACTTTCGAAGGGGCCATGATGCTATCGAAAAGAGTCTGGAGTAACAAGGCGGGAAAATACCGCTTTGGCTGGCGCGTCCGTTACGGTTGCACCATGAAAAACGCCAGCGTAGAAGCTGGCGTTATGCGGAGTGAGGCGTCGATTACCGCTTGGAGCCGCGGCTACCAAAACGCTTCTTGAAACGATCTACGCGACCGCCACTGTCCAGAACCTTTTGCTTGCCAGTGAAGAACGGGTGACACTGTGAGCACACATCAACATGAAAATCTTCAGCTAGTGTTGAACGCGTCTGGATCTTGTTCCCGCAGCTGCAGGTTGCGGTTACCGCTTCGTACTTGGGGTGAATCTCTGCTTGCATGACTCTTGCTCCTGATTAAATGTGCCGCCACCCGAGCCTTGTCGGGCACCGCACTGATTGTGACGGAGTCGGCCAGATTTCGTCTCTGGCCAAAAAATAGGCGGGCATCTTACCAGAGAACAGCCATTGCGCAAGTACCAATTAACGTTTGGTACAATACCCCATTGCACTCCCATCAACGCTGTTCAGGGCCCTGAATGCCTATATTACGCCTGGCGCTGCCAACTCCCCTGCGGCGGCTATTTGACTATTTGCCGCCGGCAGGCTTCAGCAAGGATGAGCTTGCGCACTTGCGACCCGGCTGCAGGCTAGCCGTGCCTTTTGGGAACCGCGAACTTACAGGCTACCTCGTAGAGATAGTCGAAAAGAGTGAACTGGACACAGATCAGCTAAAGCCCGCAGTTGCAGTCCTGGATGCCGCGCCGCTGGTTGAAACAGCGCTACTCGACCTGTGCGCCTGGGCTGCACGTTACTATCACCACCCGCCGGGCGAGGTGTTTCTGGCGGCATTCCCGCAGAAGCTGCGCAAGGGAGGACCT
>JAHEGP010000312.1 GCA_024645065.1 Cellvibrionales bacterium
TTGTGGTTGCGCCGACTTTAGTCTTTAATTACTCAATTCCGGGGGTACAAAAAGTGAACGGTAGAAAAAAGTTGGCAGCGCAACTGTTCGAGGAATTGCAGGGACATGCTGCGCGGGTAAACCAACTCAGTACTGTCCAACTATTTTCCTGCGATCCGGGGCGCGCCAGCCGTATGCAGCTGCGAGCGGCCGATGGGATAATGCTGGATTACTCTAAAAACCGTATCGACAGGCCAACTCTTGAGACCCTTGGCAAGCTGTTCCAGGACTGCGATGCCCCACTCCGATTGAAACAACAACTCGACGGCGAACCGGTTAACAATACCGAACATAGACCAGCTTTGCATACCGCGATACGCGCGGCAATCAGCAAGCAGCCCGCGCCCGGGCACAATCAAATTGAGGCCGAGTACCAGCGGGCTGCCCGCTTTGCCAATAGCCTTTATGCAGGCAAACGCGTTGGCGCGACCGGCGAACCCATCCGCGATGTAGTGAACATAGGGATTGGTGGCTCGGACCTGGGTCCTCGCATGGCAAGCACCGCCTTATCCTGTTTTGCCGATGCCAAAGTGAGAGTGCACTTTGTTTCCAGCCTGGACGACAGTGAGTTGACTGCAGTCCTGGACGCCCTGAATCCGGCCTCTACGTTCTTCCTGATATCCTCCAAATCCTTCTCTACCGAAGAAACCCTGTTCAACGCCCGGCTCGCCCTGCAATGGACCGAGCAGCATTCCGATGCAGGCCAGGGTCGGGCGCACTTTGCCGCGATTACAGGAAAATCGGACCAGGCCGCTGCGTTTGGCATCGATCGCGAGTTGATTTTTGATGTCCCGGACTGGATCGGCGGGCGTTATTCGCTATGGTCTTGCAGCGGCCTCGCGCTAATGATCGCCATTGGCAATGAGCGCTTTGAGCAACTGTTGCATGGAGCCTGGCTGATGGACCAACACGCCAGAGACAATGAATTCGGTCAAAACATGCCGGCAATACTGGCGGCGCTTGAATTTTGGCATGCAAGTATCCAGGGCTACACCACACTGGCGGTGGTGCCTTACAGCTATCAACTGAGGCTACTCCCCGCGTACTTGCAGCAGCTCGTCATGGAAAGCAACGGCAAGTCTGCCCGCCGCGATGGCAGCGCCGCGCGCTACACTACTTCCCCGGTGCTGTGGGGTACATCGGGCACCGAAGGGCAGCACTCCTATCATCAACTGTTGCACCAGGGCACGGAGATCATACCGGTAGATTTCATCCTTTGCCGGCGCCTCCCAGGCACCAGCGCCGAATCGACAACGCGCCTTGCAAGTCACTGCCTCGCCCAAAGCAAGGCACTGATGGAAGGCAAGACGGCGCAACAGGCCTTCGAGGCGCTCCAGGGTAGCGGCGTGGATGACGCTGAAGCGAGGCGTCTTGCTCGCCACAAGGCGATGCCCGGCAGCAGACCGAGCAACACCCTGGTTTTGCCGGAATTGACTCCCTCGACGCTGGGCGCACTGATCGCACTGTACGAGCACAAGACTTTTTTTTGCAGCGTGCTCTGGGATATCAACCCTTTCGACCAATGGGGCGTGGAACTGGGCAAGCAGCTAAGTCAGTCCATTTACCCCGCTCTCGAAGGCCAGGTAGCAACGAGCTTCGACCCCTCTACCAACGCCCTGATAGATCTGCTTAAAAACTGACTCCCCTCAACCGATCGCGCCATCAAAGCAAACCCTGGATGCCCAATGAACGCCTCTGATCTTACTTTAGCGCCGCTCAGCCACGAACCCGTTAAAATAGCCATTATCGGGCTGGGCTATGTCGGCTTACCCCTCGCCGTGGAATTTGGCAAACGAATCCCTACCTATGGCTATGACATCAATGCCAAGCGGGTGCGAGAGCTCGAAGCCGGAATTGACAGTACCCGTGAAACCGACCGAGAAGAGCTGCGCGAAGCTTCACGATTAGTGTTCACTGCCAGCAAGGGGACGCTTCGATCCGCCAACGTATTCATTGTGACCGTACCCACACCCGTCGATGAGGACAAACGACCGGACCTGCGCCCACTCCAGAGCGCCAGCCAATTGGTCGGCGACGTAATCCGCAGTGGTTGCGTCGTGATCTTCGAATCGACCGTGTTTCCCGGCTGTACGGAAGAAGTGTGTGTTCCTATTATCGAGCACCATTCAGGACTTGTGCATAACGTCGACTTCTTTACCGGTTACAGCCCGGAGCGCATCAACCCCGGCGATCGAGAACACCGACTCACCAACGTCATCAAGATTACCTCAGGCTCGACTCCCGCCGCTGCTGAGTTTGTCGATAAGCTTTACAACCTGATCGTCGCGGCCGGCACCCACAAGGCATCTTCCATTGCTGTCGCAGAAGCTGCCAAGGTTATCGAGAATGTGCAGCGCGATGTCAATATCGCCCTGGTTAACGAATTGGCACTGATTTTCAAACGCCTGGGCATCGACACCAATGACGTCTTGCAGGCCGCCGGAACCAAGTGGAACTTCCTGCCCTTCAAGCCGGGCCTGGTCGGAGGTCACTGTATCGGGGTCGACCCTTACTATCTGGTTACCAAAGCGGAAAGGGCGGGATTCGAGCCGCGCATCATTTCCGCAGCCAGACAGGTTAACGAATCAGTGGGCAATACTGTCTCCATTGAGGTCATGCGCTTGATGACACAAAAGCGCATACATATCGTCGATGCCAACATTCTGGTACTTGGGCTGGCGTTTAAGGAAAACTGCCCCGACCTGAGAAACACCCGGGTTATCGATATTGTCAGGGACCTGCAGGAGAACAATGCCATTGTCGATGTCTACGACCCCTGGGTTGATGCCGAGGAATGCAAGACGGTGTACGGTATTGACATAGTGACCGAGCCAGAACAAGGCAAATACGATGCCATTGTGGTGGCGGTCGCGCACCAGCAGTTTCGGGAGATGAGCATCGACGCTATTCGCCTCCTTGGCAAGGAATCCAGTGTTATTTACGATATCAAGTACCTTTTACCCAAGGATGTCGTGGACGGGAGGCTGTAAATGCGCGTTCTGGTGACCGGGAGCGCCGGCTTCATTGGTTCAGCAGTAGCAACAGCCCTGCTGGGCCGAGGCGACCAGGTAATCGGGATCGATAATCTGAGCGACTATTATGACATTCAACTCAAAAAGGATCGATTGGCGCCGCTGCAGCAACACAGCAGCTTCACCAGCATTATCGACGATATTGAAAAGTCCGCTACCGTTGCCGAGATTTTCCAGCGCTATCAACCCCAGCGAGTCGTGCACCT
>JAHEGP010000313.1 GCA_024645065.1 Cellvibrionales bacterium
CATAGCAAAGATGGCACAAGTCGCGGCCAAAACCCTACCCGACGGGTATGGCTACGAATGGTCGGGGCTTTCTTTTCAGGAACAGAAGAGCAGCGGCCAGGCCCCTGTTCTGCTGGCTCTGGCCCTGCTGTTCGGCTATCTTTTCCTGGTCGGTCAATACGAGAGTTGGACCATCCCGCTACCGGTCATCATCTCGATTTCAGTCGCGGCCGCCGGGGCCCTGACCGGTCTGTGGATCGGCGGTCTGAACCTTAGTATCTACGCTCAGATCGGCCTGGTGCTGCTGGTCGGCCTGGCGAGCAAGAACGCCATTCTGATCGTAGAGTTCGCCAAGACAAAGCGCGAAGAAGGGCTATCTATTACCGAAGCCGCAGTAGCCGGCGCGCGCATCCGGTTCAGGGCCGTGTTGATGACCGCCTTTTCATTCATCCTGGGGGTGCTCCCCTTGGTGATTGCCTCCGGCGCCGGCGCCAATAGTCGGCGGGCCATCGGTACCACGGTGTTCAGCGGCATGCTGGCGGCAACCCTGGTAGGCATCTTTCTGATTCCGGCGCTCTATGCCGCCTTCCAGGCCTCCCGGGAAAAAATTTATGCCCGGCGGAAGCGGCGGCGCGAACAAGCAAAGGCAAGTTAGCAGAAGAGCTGAAGGAATCATCTCCGGGTGCTCCAAGAGAAAACGACATGAAAACCACTAAAAAATTGCCGCCCGCCTTTGGGACTCTGCAGAGGCTACTGCATGTGCTGGGTGCAGCCTGCACGATCTTGTCTCTCTGCGGCTGTTCGGCCGTGGGACCCGATTATGTCAAACCCGAACCCGGAGTCCCTTCAGCCTGGTACGGTGAACTCCAGGACGGTCTGACCGATGCGGCCATTGACCCCCGGACACTGGCCCAGTGGTGGTCGACACTCGATGACCCGACTCTCTCACGTCTTATGGAGCGGGCTGTTCGTGGAAATCTCGACCTAAAAAACGCCCGGGCGCGTGTCCGCGAGGCACGGGCCCTCAGAGGCATCAATCGGGCCCAATTGTTCCCCATCATCGATGCAACAGGATCGGCCACTAAACGCCGCAACACTGCAAGCAGCAACGACGGCACCGTAGGTGAGCTCTATTCGGTGGGCTTCGACGCCGGCTGGGAATTGGATGTTTTCGGTGGTGTACGTCGTTCGGTGGAGGCGGCCGAGGCGGACCTCGAAGCCAGTTGGGAGAATCTCCACGATGTCCTGGTGAGCCTTTTGGCCGAAGTCGCCCTTAACTACATGGAGGTACGCACATTCCAGGCCCGGTTTGCCGTGGCCGAGGCCAATATCGCGGCCCAAGAGGAAACTTTTGCGTACACCAGTTCCCGGTTCGAGGCCGGCCTCAGCAACGAATTGCCGGTGCAGCAGGCCTTGACCAATCTCGAAACCACCCGCTCCCAAATTCCGAGCCTGAGGACCGGCCTGGCGGCAGCCAACAATCGCCTGTCGGTTTTGCTGGGTGAACAGCCCGGTGCGGTCAACCGGGAGTTGGCCGAACCCCGGCCGATACCCGTGCCGCCTCTCACAGTGGCCGTGGGCGTGCCCGCGGATACCCTGCTGCATCGGCCCGACGTGCGTCGATTCGAGCGACTGCTGGCGGGGCAGACCGCTCGAATCGGTGTGGCCACGGCCGATCTCTATCCCAAGTTCTTTCTGACGGGTACCATCGGACTCGAATCCCTTTCAGCCGGTGACCTGTTAAATTCAGCCAGCCGCGCGTCGCTCTTCGGTCTCGGCGTACTCTGGAACGTGTTCGATGCCGGGGCCGCCCGCCAGCGCATCGAATTCCAGTCCGCTCTGCGGGAACAGGCTTTGAATGAATATGGATCCAAGATCCTCCTGGCGTTGGAAGAGGTGGAAAATGCCCTGGTGGCTTACGCCCAGGAACAACTCCGGCGAGATTCATTGAAGGCGGCCGCAGCAGCAGCCCAGCGGGCGGTCTTACTGGCACAGGACCAGTACGCAGCGGGTTTGGTTGATTTCAACAATGTTTTGGTCGCTCAGCGTTCCCTGCTCTCCCTGCAGGATGAGCTGGCCCGCAGCGAAGGAACGGTCACCTCGAACCTGGTGCGACTCTACAAGGCTCTCGGCGGTGGGTGGGAATTTCAGGAATCGACTGCAAGTGAAATGGCAGTTGACACTCAACACTCAAAGCCCTCTGGGCCGCCACGGTGAATGAAAATTTTATTTTCGTGTTAAAGTGCTACTGCACTGTAGGGGCCATCAGGCGCATTCAAGAGCGGCTTCTTCGATGCCGTCTCTCTGTCGTTGCGCAAACCTTTCGCTATGTACGGACTTTAAGAGCCTTAAACCAGGCTTGAAGAAAAACTGCTTCTCTCCGAACGCCGGTTGGAGATCATCCAACCATGTAGCGGTCTCGTGATAGCGGGCAAAGAAAATGCGGTTGACCCATTCGGGTTCCCGCCCTTGAATAAACTTGAGGACAAAAACCCGCTCCCCGCCGATATCTGTAATGCCGTCAATCAACACTTTTCCAGGCGTCGCCGACATTGAGGGACCCCGCACCGTCCGGCAGAGACCGGACACCCTCCGGTAGGCTTTTGAAAATATGCGAAATGCGTCGACCAGCGGCACCTCGAAATAATGCTGTGGGCCGGTGTCGCGAGGAACGAACATGTAATACGGCACAGCGCCAAGAGTGACCTGTTTTCGCCACATGTCGCTCCAGATCTCCGGTTTGTCGTTGACATGCCGAACCAGCGGCGCCTGGCACCGGATCTGGGCCCCGGTCGCGAGGATGCGCTTGATGGCCGCCTGAACCGCCGGTGTTTCCAATTCGCGCGGGTGACTGAAATGGGCCATAACGGCCAGGTGCAGCCCTCCGGCGACAATCTGCTCAAAGAGCCTCAACAGGTCGTCCGCATCACGGTCGGTGAGGAAGCGGTAGGGCCAGTAAGCCAGCGCCTTGGATCCGAAGCGGATGGTGGACAGTCCTTTGCGTTTTCGATCGAGCAGCGGCGCGACGTAGCGCCGGATCAGCCGGCTGCTCATGGTGAGCGGGTCCCCACCGGTGTAAAGGACATCCGTCACTTCCGGGTGGCGGTCGAGGTATTCGGCCAGGTCTTGCGGCCGCTTATTCATGAACTTCAGCCCATCGATGCCGGCAAACTGCGCCCAGCGGAAACAGTAGGAGCAATAGGCATGACAATTCTGGCCTTGGCTAGGGAAATAAAGCACGGTTTCCCGGTACTTGTGCTGCATCCCGTAGTAC
>JAHEGP010000091.1 GCA_024645065.1 Cellvibrionales bacterium
GGGGCGGCTCGGGTGCTGCCTCAGTATCGCCAAGGGGTAAGAGTGAAAGCTCTTGCCCTCTGCTCTGTTTTAGGCCAGTAGTTCAATTGGTAGAGCACCGGTCTCCAAAACCGGCTGTTGGGGGTTCGAGTCCCTCCTGGCCTGCCAATTTCAGGTTTGCTTCGGCAAGCACGACACTTTCGAGGTGTAATACGGCGCAATGAGTTCCAATGCGGAAGCAAAATCCAGTCCACTGAATTTTTTGAAGTGGGCTCTGGTTGTCGCACTGGTCGCAGCAGGTGTGGTTGGCAATCAGTATTTTTCCGATGAAAGCTTGCTATACCGCGTTTTGGGCCTGGTTGCTATCGGGATTGTCGCGGTTCTGATCGCGTTGGCGACGACCCAGGGTGCGGCATTTGCCACACTGGTCAAGCAGGCCAGGATAGAGATTCGCAAGGTGGTGTGGCCAACCCGTCCCGAGACGCTGCAAACAACGTTTATAGTGCTCGCGGTAGTGTTGATTGCTGCATTGATTCTGTGGGGGCTGGACTCGTTGCTGGGTTGGATAGCCTCCCTGATAATTGGTTAGAGGTAACGCATGTCCAAGCGCTGGTATGTGCTTCATGCCTATTCAGGCTACGAGAAAAAGGTCAAGACTGCGCTTGAAGAACGTATCGAGTTGCGTGGTTTGCAGGAAAAATTCGGTCGTATCCTGGTGCCGGCCGAGGAAGTTGTAGAAATGCGTTCGGGTCAGAAGCGCAAGAGCGAGCGCAAGTTTTTCCCGGGTTACGTATTGATCGAAATGGAACTCGATGATGACACCTGGCACCTGGTCAAGGAAACGCCAAGGGTGATGGGTTTTATCGGCGGCAAGGCTGACAAGCCTGCGCCGATCAGCCCGGCTGAGGCCGAGGCAATCCTGCATCGCATCGAGGAAGGGACTGATAAGCCGCGGCCCAAGACACTGTTTGAGCCAGGGGAAATGGTGCGCGTTATCGACGGGCCATTCAATGATTTCAATGGCGTTGTCGAAGACGTCAACTATGACAAGAGCAAGCTCCAGGTAGCCGTTCTGATTTTTGGCCGATCCACACCCGTCGAACTGGATTTTGGACAGGTCGAAAAGGCCTGATTCGCGGGTTCGCCTTAGGGTGACTAAGCGTGAAGCTTGTTAGGGGTGGTTTTTGCGGTAGTTTTTTAAGGTAGTTTTTGAGTCAGTTAATGGCGCCGCCTGGCGGTTGCCGGGGAGCCGAAGACCAGGCCTGTGGCCTGCGAGGCGCTAGTCACCCATTTGGAGAAGGAAAATGGCAAAGAAAATCCAGGCTTATATCAAGCTGCAGGTTGCTGCGGGCGCAGCCAACCCCAGTCCTCCTGTCGGTCCCGCCCTGGGCCAGCATGGCGTCAATATCATGGAGTTCTGTAAAGCGTTCAACGCCCATACCCAGGGCCTTGAACCCGGCCTGCCTACGCCTACAGTAATCACCGTCTATTCAGACCGCAGCTTCACTTTTATCACCAAAACACCCCCCGCGGCGGTCCTGTTGCTCAAGGCTGCCGGCCTTAAAAGCGGCAGTGGTCGCCCGAACACCAACAAGGTGGGCAAGGTCAATCGGGCCCAACTGGAAGAAATCGCAACTATCAAGATGCCGGATTTGACCGCGGCAGACATGGAGGCCGCTGTGCGCACGATAGCCGGCTCCGCTCGTAGTATGGGTTTAGAAGTGGAGGGCGTGTAAATGGCCAAATTGAGCAAACGCAAAAAGGTGTTCCTGGAAAAGCTGGAACCCGGCAAGGCGTACCCGGTTGCGGAGGCTGTTGACTTATTAACCAGTCTGTCCAACGTCAAGTTCGCGGAATCCTTCGATGTAGCCGTCAACCTGGGCGTTGACGCCCGTAAATCGGACCAACAGATTCGTGGCGCAACGACCTTGCCCCACGGCACGGGCAAGACGGTCCGGGTTGCTGTATTTACCCAGGGGGATAACGCTGAGGCTGCTACGGCGGCGGGAGCGGACCTGGTGGGAATGGATGACCTCGCTGAGCAGGTCAAAGCTGGCATTATGGATTTCGATGTGGTTATCGCCAGCCCGGATGCCATGCGGGTTGTGGGGCAATTGGGGCAGATTCTGGGTCCCCGGGGCTTAATGCCCAACCCGAAGACTGGCACTGTGACTCCGGATGTGGCCACGGCCGTAAAAAATGCCAAGGCGGGGCAGGTGCGGTACCGCACAGACAAGAATGGCATCATTCACGGTGGTATAGGCCGGATTGGTTTTGACAGCAAGGCCGTCAAGGAAAACCTCGAGGCCCTGCTGGCTGACCTGAAGAAGGCCAAGCCTTCCTCGAGCAAGGGTGTGTTCCTTGGAAAGATTACCCTGTCTACCACGATGGGGCCCGGTTTGGTGATCGATCAGTCAAGCCTGGAAGTTTAGATTCAGGGCGCCAGTACAGGCGCCACAACAGACTTTGTGGTCTTTGGACAGAGAACCCGAAGACCATCAAAGACCGCAGGTGCCCGTCACCTTTTTGACCGCTCGGTCTGCTGAATTGCCCCCCCGTAAGGGAGTGGATTGCTGGCAGGCCGACTGTTGTAAAGGTGACGGGCTTAATCCTCGCCGTGAGGCGAGAGCCTGCGCAGATGGGTGTAACCCGGCGTCCGTTGGGTTAATAGCACCAAAACGATGCCACAGCGGCGAGCCGTGGCTTCAGTATGGAACTATCAGGAGTAAAACAAAGTGGCGTTAAGACTCGAAGACAAACAGGCGATCGTCGCCGATGTAAACGAGACCGCCCAGTCTGCTCTGTCGTTGGTCGTGGCTGATGCTCGCGGCGTCGACGTTACCAAAATCACCGCACTGCGCAAGCAGGCGCGGGAGAACAACGTCGATCTGCGTGTTATCAAAAACACCCTGGCCAGGCGCGCCTTTGCCGGCACTGAATTCGAGTGCACGGCGCAAGCGCTGGTTGGCCCGAGCCTGTTCGGTTTTTCGATGGAAGATCCCGGCGCTGCCGCAAGGCTGTTCAAGGATTTTGCCAAGGAAAACAGTGCCTTCGAAATCAAGGCGCTTTCCGTAGCAGGACAACTGATGGGTCCGGAGAAAATAGATGTGTTGGCCAAGTTGCCAACCCGTGATCAGGCCTTGGCGCAGCTTGCCAGTGTCATGATCGCTCCGGTGACAAAACTGGTGCGTACGCTCAATGAAGTCCCCTCCAAGATTACCCGGGTGGTGGCAGCAGTTGGCGAAAGCAAGAAAGACGCTGCTTAAGCAGCAAAGATCCTAACTTAACCAAGGAGTGAGATTGTGTCTCTGTCCAAAGAAGATATCCTCAACGCAATATCTGAAATGTCCGTAATGGACGTTGTCGAGCTGGTCAGCGCGATGGAAGAAAAGTTTGGTGTTTCTGCCCAGGCAGCGGTTGCCGTGGCAGCAGCTCCTGCAGGCGAAGCAGCGGAAGCTGCTGAAGAGCAAACCGAGTTTGACGTGATGCTGAGCGCTGTCGGCGAGAAGAAAGTTAACGTTATCAAGGCAGTTCGCTCTATCACCGGCCTTGGCCTGAAAGAAGCCAAAGCGCTGGTTGACGGTGCTCCTTCAGCTGTTAAGGAAGGTGCAAGCAAGGCAGATGCGGAAGAAGCCAAAAAGGCACTTGAAGAAGCCGGAGCCACCGTCGAGCTCAAGTAAGCTCGGTTTGGGCCGCTTAGCCGCTACAGGCTATACCGGGTCGGCGGGTTTTCCCGCTGGCCTTTTGTCGTTTCAGATGTTTTTGAGCAATTCCATGCGCTCGGGTACCGCACGATGGCACCGGGTGAATGGGTTCTGGCAGGGGCCCAATTGGCGCCGCCAGTTTATCGTAGAGCGAGCAGGTGGCTTTTTGCGCCTGCCTGCCGTGTTGGCAGGTCTCTTCGGGCAGGCTGCATCGCATATACCGCAACCTGTCGGTAACACAGTTTAGCAAGTGATACGGTTGGCTGGCTATTTTTAACCGGCAACCTGATCAACAACCACGTCACCAACTATGTCAGCAGTGGCAATCGGGGATAAAGATGGCTTATTCGTATACTGAGAGAAAGCGCATCCGCAAGGATTTCGGCAAGTTGCCGCACGTGATGGATGTTCCCTTTCTACTATCCATTCAACTTGATTCCTATCGCAATTTTACCCAGGACAATGTCGATCCGGCGGCACGGCGCGACATTGGCCTGCATGCGGCTTTTAAGTCGGTTTTCCCCATCGTCAGCTATTCCGGCAACGCGGCCCTGGAGTATGTGGATTACAAGCTGGGCCAACCCCATTTCGACGTCAAGGAGTGCCAGCTACGCGGTGTGACCTATGCTGCGCCGCTGCGGGTTCGAGTGCGCTTGATCATCTATGATCGCGAATCCTCGAACAAAGCCATTAAGGACATCAAGGAGCAGGAAGTGTACATGGGGGAAATCCCCCTGATGACCGAGAACGGCACCTTCGTCATCAATGGCACCGAGAGGGTCATCGTTTCCCAGCTGCACCGCTCGCCGGGCGTGTTTTTTGACCATGACAAGGGTAAAACCCACTCGTCGGGTAAACTGCTTTACTCCGCTCGGGTTATTCCCTACCGAGGCTCCTGGCTTGATTTCGAGTTCGACCCCAAAGACCTGGTTTTTGTTCGCATCGATCGTCGGCGCAAGCTGCCTGCTACCATTCTTCTGCGGGCCCTGGGTTACAGCTCCCAGGAAATGCTGGAGATGTTCTTCGAAACCAATATTTTTAATGCCAGCAAGGATGGTACTTTCACCCTCGACCTGATCCCGTCGCGCTTGCGTGGGGAAGTGGCCGCTTTCCCTATTGAGGACAAGGGCGGTATGGTGATTGTCGAGGAGGGGCGCAGGATTACCGCCCGCCATATTCGCCAGATGGAAAAGGCCGGCCTGGATAAGCTTGAAGTGCCTGCCGACTATTTGATGGGGCTGGCTTTGGCGCGTGATATCCCCGACCCCGATGGTGGTGAGGAGCTGCTATTCGAATGTAACACCGAGCTGACCGTGGAGGTCATAGAGGCGCTGCGGGAGAAGGGTATCTCCCGGATCGAGACGCTCTATGTCAACGACCTGGATTGTGGGCCGTTTATTTCTGATACCCTGCGCACCGATATCACCCGCACCCGTCTGGAAGCCCTGGTGGAAATCTATCGCATGATGCGCCCTGGTGAGCCACCGACCAAGGAGGCCGCGGAAAATCTGTTTGGCAACCTGTTTTTCACCCTCGAACGCTACGATTTGTCCGCGGTCGGTCGGATGAAATTCAATCGCCGCCTCGGGCGGGAAGAATTCGAGGGCGAGGGTACGCTGGACAAGGAAGATATTGTGGCTGTGCTCAAGGCGCTGGTCGATATCCGCAACGGCAAAGGGGTGGTCGATGACATTGACCACCTGGGTAATCGCCGGGTGCGCTCGGTCGGTGAAATGGCAGAAAACCAGTTTCGTGTCGGCGTGGTGCGAGTTGAGAGAGCGGTCAAGGAGCGCTTGTCAATGGCTGAGAGTGAAGGCCTGATGCCCCAGGACCTGATCAACGCCAAGCCGGTTGCGGCAGCCGTCAAGGAGTTTTTTGGCTCCAGCCAGTTATCCCAGTTCATGGACCAGAACAACCCGTTGTCAGAAGTCACGCACAAGCGTCGCGTTTCGGCCCTTGGGCCAGGTGGACTCACGCGTGAGCGCGCCGGGTTTGAGGTGCGTGATGTGCACCCGACCCACTATGGCCGGGTGTGTCCCATCGAAACGCCTGAAGGCCCTAACATCGGTTTGATCAACTCGCTGTCTATCTATGCCAGGGCGAATGAATACGGATTCCTCGAGAGCCCCTATCGCAGGGTTGTAGACAGTCGTCTGAGCGATGAGTTCGAGTACCTGTCGGCGATCAACGAAGGGGAGCATGTCATCGCCCAGGCCTCCGCCGCGGTCGATGATGGCAACCGTCTTAGTGATGACCTGGTTGCAGTGCGGCACATGAATGAATTCACCGTCAAGCCGCCTGAAGACGTCGACTTTATCGACGTGTCAGCAAAGCAGGTGGTGTCGGTGGCGGCAGCGCTCATTCCTTTCCTCGAGCACGATGACGCCAACCGTGCTTTGATGGGCTCGAACATGCAACGCCAGGCGGTGCCCACGTTAACCGCGGAGAAGCCGCTGGTTGGTACCGGTATAGAGCGTATCGTTGCCCGGGATTCCGGGGTCTGCGTCGTGGCGAAGCGTGGTGGTGTGGTCGACAGTGTTGATGCTGCGCGTATCGTCATCCGGGTTAGCGAAGACGAGATTGGTGATGGCACCGGGGTCGATATTTACAACCTGGTCAAGTACACCCGCTCCAACCAGAACACCTGTATTAACCAGCGCTCGATGGTCAAGCGGGGTGACGAAATCGCTCGCGGCGATATCCTGGCTGACGGGCCCTCCGTTGACCGCGGAGAGTTGGCGCTCGGCCAGAACATGCGCATTGCCTTTATGCCCTGGAACGGATACAACTTCGAGGATTCCATCCTGGTATCTGAACGGGTGGTAAAGGAGGATCGATTCACCACCATCCATATTCAGGAGCTGACCTGTATCGCGCGGGACACCAAGCTCGGGGCCGAAGAGATCACGGCCGATATTCCCAATGTTGGCGAAACAGCGCTGAGCAAGCTGGACGAGTCGGGGATTGTGTATATCGGCGCCGAGGTCAACGCGGGTGATATCCTGGTCGGCAAGGTCACCCCGAAGGGTGAGACCCAGCTGACTCCCGAAGAGAAATTGCTGCGGGCAATATTTGGTGAGAAGGCTTCTGATGTCAAGGACACCTCCCAGCGCGTGCCTTCCAGCACCAAGGGTACAGTCATTGATGTTCAGGTATTCACACGCGATGGCCTGAAGAAAGACCAGCGCGCCCTGGAGATCGAGAAACAGCAACTCGACCAGTTCCGCAAGGACCTCAACGAAGAGTATCGCATTGTCGAAACCGCGTCGTTTGATCGCCTGGTCAAGGTACTGGCTGGTCAGGTCATCGTGGCAGGGCCTGGCGTCAAGAAGGGCTCCAAGCTGAGTTCGAACGAGCTGGCGAAGGTCGAGCAACGTGATTGGTTCAAGATGCGGTTTGCTGAAGACAAGAATAATGAGCTGCTGGAAAGCACCGAACGCAACCTCGAGGAGTTGCGCAAGGCGCTGGATGCGCGCTTCGAAGACAAAAAGCAGAAGCTGCAAAGTGGAGACGACCTGGCTCCTGGCGTATTGAAAATCGTCAAGGTATACCTGGCGGTCAAGCGCCGTATCCAGCCCGGGGACAAAATGGCAGGGCGGCATGGAAACAAGGGTGTCATCTCGGTGATCATGCCGGAGGAAGACATGCCTTTTGACGAAAATGGCGAGCCTGTCGATATCGTATTGAACCCGCTGGGCGTGCCGTCGCGAATGAACGTCGGGCAAATTCTTGAAACCCACCTCGGCCTGGCGGCCAAGGGGCTTGGAGTCAAGATTGACACAATGCTGCGGGAACAGCGCGCCGCCGCACAAGTGCGTAAGTTCCTCGACGAGATTTACAGCTTCGGCGAAAGCGACGAGGTGCAGGAACTGAGCAGCCTGAGCGACGACGAGGTGCTTGAGTTGGCAGACAACCTGCGCGCTGGGGTGCCGATGGCAACCCCCGTATTTGACGGTGCGCGCGAGTCGGAAATCAAGGACCTGCTCGAGTTGGCGGGATACAAGCATGAGGATGGCAGCCCTAATACCACTGGCCAGTTGGTGTTGTTTGATGGCCGCACCGGTGAGCGCTTCGAACGCCCGGTCACAGTCGGTTATATGTACATGCTTAAACTGAACCACCTGATCGACGACAAGATGCATGCGCGATCAACGGGTTCCTACAGCCTGGTAACCCAGCAACCGCTGGGCGGTAAGGCGCAATTTGGTGGCCAGCGCTTCGGTGAGATGGAGGTGTGGGCACTGGAAGCCTACGGTGCCGCCTACACCCTGCAGGAAATGCTGACCGTTAAGTCAGACGATGTGAATGGTCGTACCAAGATGTATAAAAACATCGTTGACGACGATCATCGAATGGATCCGGGCATGCCGGAGTCCTTTAACGTGCTGTTGAAGGAAATTCGTTCGCTGGGCATTGATATCGATTTGGAGTCCGACTAGATCATCGTCATGACTGTTGGGTAATGCATAAGCGGGCCGGGCTGAACGCAGCCGGCCCTGGAAACACCGAGCGGAGGAAGTGCCTTGAAAGACTTACTTAACTTACTGAAGTCCCAGGGACAAACCGAAGAATTTGACGCCATTCGTATTGGCTTGGCTTCTCCGGAATTGATTCGATCATGGTCTTACGGCGAGGTCAAAAAGCCGGAGACTATCAATTATCGTACCTTCAAGCCCGAGCGCGACGGTCTCTTCTGTGCCAAGATTTTTGGCCCGGTTAAAGACTACGAGTGCCTCTGCGGCAAATACAAGCGCCTCAAGCACCGCGGTGTGATCTGCGAGAAGTGCGGCGTGGAAGTGGCGCTGTCAAAGGTGCGGCGCGAGCGGATGGGCCACATCGAACTGGCCAGCCCGGTTGCCCACATCTGGTTTTTGAAGTCCCTGCCCAGCCGCATAGGCTTGTTGCTGGACATGACCCTGCGGGATATCGAGCGCATCCTGTACTTTGAATCCTATGTTGTGACAGACCCCGGCATGACCACGCTGACGCTGGGCTCTCTGCTGACGGATGACGAGTACTACACTGCGATGGAAGAGTATGGTGACGAGTTTGTCGCCAAGATGGGCGCCGAGGCGATCAAGGAGTTGCTCAACAACATCAACCTGGAGGAAGAAATTCGCGAGATCCGCGAGGAAATTCCCCAGACCAATTCCGAGACAAAGATCAAGAAACTGTCCAAGCGGGTAAAACTGATGGAGGCATTCGTGTCTTCAGGCAACGATCCGGAATGGATGATTCTGACGGTCTTGCCGGTATTGCCGCCGGATCTCAGGCCACTGGTCGCACTTGATGGTGGCCGCTTCGCCACCTCCGACCTGAATGATCTCTACCGTCGTGTGATCAACCGCAACAACCGCCTGAAGCGTCTGCTGGACCTCAATGCACCGGATATCATTGTCCGCAACGAAAAGCGCATGCTGCAGGAGTCGGTCGATGCTTTGCTGGACAACGGTCGCCGCGGTCGCGCTATTACCGGATCCAACAAACGGCCGCTGAAATCCCTGGCCGATATGATCAAGGGTAAGCAAGGGCGTTTCCGCCAGAACCTGCTGGGTAAGCGTGTCGATTACTCCGGGCGCTCGGTTATCGTGGTGGGCCCGACCCTCAAGTTGCACCAGTGTGGCCTGCCCAAGAAAATGGCTCTGGAACTGTTCAAGCCGTTTATTTACAGCAAGCTCGAACATCGGGGCCTGGCGACTACCATCAAGGCCGCCAAGAAGATGGTGGAGCGCGAGCCGCCGGAAGTATGGGATATCCTTGCCGGCGTCATCCGCGAACATCCGGTCATGCTCAATCGTGCACCGACTCTGCACCGACTTGGAATACAGGCTTTTGAGCCGGTCTTGATCGAGGGCAAGGCGATCCAGCTGCATCCTTTGGTTTGTGCCGCGTATAACGCAGACTTCGACGGTGACCAGATGGCGGTGCATGTGCCGCTGACCCTGGAAGCTCAGCTCGAAGCTCGGGCCCTGATGATGTCGACCAACAATATCCTGTCGCCCGCCAACGGCGAGCCGATCATCGTGCCCTCCCAGGACGTGGTGTTGGGCCTCTATTGGATGACCCGCGAGCGTATCAACGCTCCGGGAGAAGGCATGGCGTTCGCTGATGTTCAGGAGGTCTCCCGCGCCTACGGTGCCGGCAAGGCCCATCTGCAGGCAAAAATCAAGGTTCGCGTCACTGAGGTGGACTTCGACGGCGAAGGCAATCGGGTTGAAAAAACCGAGCTCAAGCTAACCACTGTGGGCCGCGCGCTGTTGTGGGAAATCGTACCAGATGGCCTGCCCTTCGAGCTGATTGACCAGAACATGGGGAAAAAGGCTATTTCCAGGGCCCTCAATGAGTGCTATCGCAAGGTAGGCCTCAAAGCCACCGTTATATTTGCCGACCAGTTGATGTACACCGGCTTTGAATACTCGACCCGGTCCGGTAGTTCGATCGGAGTCAACGACTTTGCGATTCCGGATGCCAAGGCGCAGATCATCGCTGATGCCGAAGCTGAGGTGAAGGAGATCGAAGACCAGTTTGCGTCAGGTCTGGTGACCCAGGGCGAGAAGTACAACAAGGTTATCGATATCTGGTCGCGTGCCAACGATTTGGTCTCCAAGTCCATGATGGAGGGCATTTCGAAAGAGAGTGTTGTCAACCGTGACGGCGAGGATGAAGAGCAGCCTTCCTTCAACTCGGTCTATATCTACGCTGATTCGGGAGCGCGGGGTTCCCCTGCACAGATTCGGCAGTTGGCGGGCATGCGTGGCCTGATGGCGAAGCCCGACGGCTCGATCATCGAGACGCCCATCACCGCTAATTTCCGTGAGGGGCTCAACGTTCTGCAGTATTTTATATCCACCCACGGTGCTCGCAAAGGGCTGGCGGATACCGCGCTGAAGACGGCTAATTCGGGATACCTGACCCGGCGCCTGGTCGATGTGGCCCAGGATCTGGTGGTGACCGAAGTC
>JAHEGP010000092.1 GCA_024645065.1 Cellvibrionales bacterium
CAGTAGATTGCACCGCGCAAATAGAATAGTGACGTTTTTTCGCGCGATCGTTTTTGCAACGCCCAGGGTATCATCAGGGTCTGCCTGACAGGCAACGGGAATTCCCTCCACCAGTGGCATCAGGCACTGAGTAGTCAGGCCAAGGGCATCACAGGGCGGCCGTTGCGCCAGCATGACGTCATCAAGTTCCGTATTCAACACGTCGGCTACCTGCTTGATATTGACCATAATATTACGATGAGTAAGCACTACAGCCTGCGACGGCAAGCCGGAACCACTTTGCCGGGCTTGCACCACAATGGCTGCGTTGTCAGCAATCCTGAGGCGGCGCCCGTAAAAGGCATAGAACCAGCTGACCGGCAATAGAATAAAAAGTGCTTTAGCTGACAATGAGCGCCACAGCGGGATTCGATTGCCGCAGTCGTCGACGTAGCCGATAGCGGCAGAGAGCGCGGAAAGGTCGACTCCTGCCGCGGCCATCACCTGCAAATAATCGCGCGATGTAATCAGTTGCTCTACCGATGACAGAGCCATTGCAGACTCCAGACTTTCAAGTCCATCCCGATGATCCAGGTGCACCACCAGGCGACCCCTGAGCAGCACTGCCAGGGTAGTCACTATCGCATCGGAACCAGCGGGTAACAGAATACCCACATTCGAAGCACTTCGAGCCAGCCCCATTGTTTTTGCATGTGTGACAACCTGTGTCACCAGCTCCATATTGCTCAATCGCTTGCCACCATCATCATCACAACTGATCTCCCAGGGATGTCGCCTTGCGGTGCGAAGCCAGGCCAGGGGTATGGGTTGCAGATGCCCGCTGTAGGCGTGCCAGGCATCCTCGGAAAGCTCAAAGACTTTCTGTTTGAGGTGTTTGGTATCAGTCTCCAGGGGCAATGGCGGTCCGAATGCCACTATCAGGTCGCGGCGGCTTTCGGGGGTTCGCGCCCTGCGTAAACCCTCATCGGCCCGGGAAAAGCTACTACCCCACAAGCCTCGTAAATAAAAAGGAACAATTACACCCTCGACGACTCCCTCGATGGTGCGCTCGTAGCCGCTATGAAATTTTCCCAATTGGCCATTGCGGCTAATGGCGCCCTCGGGGAAGAGGCAAACGCACTCCCCCGCTTTCAATAAAAGGTTGATGTCCCGCAGACTGTCCTGGCTGCGGCCGGCAGCTATTGGCACCGCGCCAAAGACTTTGAAAAAGGGCTTGAGGTACCAGGTGTCGTAGATTCTATCCAGCATCACAAATCGCAGGGGCCTCGGGCAGGCAATCTGGACCAATGCCCAATCAATCCATGATATGTGATTCCCCAACAATAGGGTCGGGCCTGCTCTGGGAATATTCTCAAAGCCAATCACTTCGACATGGTAGCGGCGCTTCAGAACGCCCATGGCGATGATACGAACCAGCGAATGCGGAAGCTTGCGCACGGTATAGCCCGTGCCGACGATGGCGACTGCGGTCAGTATGTAAAACAAACCCACACTATCGATTCCAAACAGGGCGAATACCACCGTTAGAATCAGCGCGCCAAGCATGGCAACGTTCTGGATCCAGTTGTTACCCGCGAGGACCGTACCTACCTGCTCTTCTCTTGCGTGAAACTGGATCAGCGCATTCAATGGAACAATAAACAGACCGCCCATAACACCCACCAGGATAAAGGCGAAACCCATGCTGTAAGGGCTGGCCAATCCTGGCAGTGCTGCGATGCCAATGGCGATTCCCAGCGCGCCGACCGGTATCAAGCCCGTCTCTATATAGTTTCTGGATGCCTTGCCGGCGATGAGTGAGCCGATGACGATGCCTATCCCGGAGCAGGCCAGAATCCCCTGGATCACAATGGTGTTGGTAATGTCCAGCGTGTCCTTGGCAAACGCGGGAAAAGCCGCCAGCATCACCTGGGATATGGCCCAAAAAGTGGCGAGCCCGATGATCGATAGCCAGATGGTGTTGTTGTGCCACAGGACCTTCAGATTGCGCCCAAGGTACTGCAAGCTCAGGTACGGGCCCAGCCGGAAGACTTCCTCGGTGCGGGTGGTTTGACGGGCAGGTAGCAGTGAAGTGGTGAACCACTCCACCAGCGACAGCGCAACCAGCACCCATCCGATCGGCGCTACCAGTGTCATGATATCGTTGGTGGTATCCGGGCCCTGCCCTTGCAGCAGCCTTTCGAACAAAATCGAAAAGACAAAAGTTCCCAGCAATATGCCGGCAATGGTGACGGCCTGCACCCGGCCATTTGCCGTCGCCAGGTTCTCATTACCGACAAGTTCCTTGATATAGCCATATTTTGCCGGACTGTAGATAGCACTCTGTACCGCCAGCGCAAAGGTGAGGCCAAACGATGCCCAGAACCAACCCTGATAGTAACAAAAGGTAATCAGCAGAGTGGCGATGACCGCGATCAGAGCGGAATAGCGAATGATCAGGTGTTTGGCAAAGCGGTCGGCAAGATACCCACTGGGGGAGAACAACAGGATAAAGGGGAGCAATATAAGGCCGTTGACGATCGCGGTAAGTACCACCTGCTGCTGGCCGTCGTAGGTTTTGAAAATGGTATTCTGTATGACAATTTTGTGCCCGAGATCGACAAAAGCATTGACAAAAACCACCACGGTGTAGGGGATGAAGCCCTTCTGCTTTAACGCCATCGATGAGTCCTTTGTTTCCTATGCTCGCGCTGGCAGATATTTTTGCCGGCAGCTACCATACAACTAAATGCAGAAACTTTCGCGGCTTTTAGCGCCGAATAACAGCAGTTTTCCTGCGAGGTGGACCAATGGCCCAGGTTGCAGCCCTGGTGGCAGCGCTCAAATCGGCACTCAAGTCCGCTCATCTCACGTACGCCAGCGTCGCGGCCGCCATGGGACTCTCCGAGTCATCCGTTAAACGCAAGTTTTCGCGCCAGGAATTCAGTCTCGCGGAACTCGACCAGATATGTTCGTTCTGCGGCATGGAATTTTCCGAGCTCGTAAAATTGATGGAGCAGCGCAAAGACAGACTGCAAACCCTGACAGTCGAGCAGGAGCGTGAGATAGCCGAAGATCTGGCATTGTTAGTGGTTGCTGTTTGCGTATTGAACCGCTGGAGCTTCGACAATATTATCGAGTTCTATGTTTTCAAACCCCATGAGCTGATCCAGCAACTGGCAAGACTCGACCGCCTGAAAATTATAGAACTGCAAGCAAACAACCGTATCAAGCTACTGGTAGCGCCCAACTTCAGCTGGCTACCCAACGGTCCTATCCAGCAGGTATTCCTGAAAGCCATCCAGCAGGACTTTTTCAGTGCTCGCTTCGAGCGTGAGGATCACGAACTGATCGTACTCAACGGTATGCTTTGTGACAGCTCCAATGCGGAGTTAAGACGAAAAATGGAGCGCTTTGCCCGGGAGTTCGATCAGCTCAATCAGGAGGATAGCAGCCAACCTTTTCATTCCCGCCACGGTTACACCGTAGTCCTTGCCCTGCGCGACTGGCGCTACCACAAGTTCGCCTCTCTGCGCCTCGATTAGACTCACCCAAGCCATTTCGGTAGCGGCTGTCAATACGCCGGGTATTGCACGATGCCACTTTTATGGCAGCGATTGCGGCACCCTTTTTGGCGCTCGATACTCGTCCCTGTCAACAATGTTAAGACCTTAAGAACGTCATCTCAGCCAACCTGGAGGTACTCGACATGGATAAGTATGAATTGAATAGCAGCTCGTCTTCCTGGGACTTTTTCGTCAAGCTTGCGTTTGCCCTGGCCATAGGCTCTACCCTGCTCGGGATATATATGCTGCCGGGCGAAATGGTGATCAAGGGCTATTTCCTCATCAGCACCTTTTTTCTGGTTTTCTCTACCATCACCCTGTCGAAAACCATTCGCGACAAGCACGAGGCGGAGCGCCTGCACAACAAGATTACCGAAGCTCGCACCTCGAAAATCATTCGCGACATGGATATGGAATAGGAGACATTGTCATGACTATATTGACCAAAATCCAAACACTTTTTCGCGCCAATCTCCGCGAGGCCGCACAGACACTTACCGATGCCAACGCCGTGCGTATCTACCGACAGGAAATTGTTGACGCACAAAACCTGCTAGCCCGGCGCAAGGGAGGACTTGCGGCCATGATTGCCAGCCGTAAAGACCTTGAAAACGAAATCGCCGGCGCAAAAAGCCGAGCAGAAAAACAAGAACAGGCGATCAAAAGAATTCCACCGGATGAACGCTCAGATAAGTTGCTGTTGATGGCGGCAACCGATATCGCAGCCGCCCAAACACTAGCCGACGAATTGGGCCGGCGACATGTCGAATTGAGTCAGCGGATTAACGCCGAAGAGGTCACACTGCGTAAACTGATCACCGAAATCCGCGAGCACAGTCGTGAACTCAAATTGCTTAAAGCACAAATTTCCAGCACCAACCCGGCAACCGCACCCCACTATGAAAATAGCGTCGCGGCCCAACTTGCAACGCTGCGGGAAAGCCGAGCCAGTTTGTCGAGTGCGGCATCGACTATTGACACAAGCGAAGCCAGCATGGAGGAGATGCTTGAGAGGGTCGACGCAAGCCCCTTCGAAAGGGAGATCAGGAATTCAGGAAAAAGTGATAGGGAATTGTTGGTGAACAGCGTGTTGTCGAGGCTGAAAGCCATCGACAAACCGGGTTAGTTTTTGTATCGCTCCCCGGTTCCAGCGGCAAGCAGGGAGAATTTTGGTCTTTAGTTCGCTGTCGAAGGTATTGACGCCTCGGCCTCGGGCGCTGGTGCGTTTTGTTCAAGGGCACCGCGACTGGTTTAAACAACGCATTGGTTAATAGGGTGCGGGGCATTTATGGCCAGGGTAAAGGTCATGGCGGTTAAGATTGGGGATCGGATTGAGCGGAGATCAGGAAAGGGGCTGCGGGAAGCCCCGATACAACATCGAGTCACGCCTGGTGCCACTTCCCTGGTCATTCGTCGACCAAATCTAGCGCCGGCACCCCTTGAAACAGAATCTAGGCTCGGTGAAATACATCAAGCCGAATTCGACACCGGCCCCGCCGGAACCGTTGAACGCATCCGAGTAAGTCAACGCGGCCACCCACTTGGGGCTCTCCCAGCGCACGCCAAAACGGTAACTGGGCGGCGCATAGGCCTCTCCTGTCGTACCGAACACCTCCGCGACAACCGCCGATTGGGGTATCACGTGGTAAACAGCAACTCGGCTGGTGTAGGTAAACCCCCAGGCGGTTTGGCCGGTTTGCTCCTTGTCTAAATTGGCCACGACACCCGGCAGCACATCCAGCAAGACCTGGTCATCCATGAATCCGTAGGTGCCAACGCCCATTATCCACCAGGACTGCCAATCATTCGCCACCTCGCCTTCGTCGAGGTGCTCCGGGAACATGCCCGTTCCACCCAGAAGTGCGTAACCGGTTTTGCCGTTCTCACTCTCGCTTAGCCGTCGCTTCACATACAGACTGGTGGCGGTGAAACTTTCCGTGTTGATGCGGGGGTCGTCGTAGTATTGAACCAATTGGACGTTGAACTCCCACTCCGGTACCAGGGCAGCGATGGCATAAATCTGTGAATACTCTTCACCAACCGACAACACGGCGGTGGCTACGCCATGGGGGGCGACCCACTGGTTGTCACCTGCGAACTGCTGTGCCTCGGCACGCTCGCCGGGGAGAGCGAGGCAGAGCCAAAGTGCTGCCAACCAAACTCCGGTCGAAAGCTTGTATTCTTTTTTCAATGTCATTGTGCCCGCCACTCTGGATCCATCACACCGGAATTCCGGTGCAGTTGCATCGATCGAAGTTCGTATCCCGAGGGGCGGTCGATTGACTGGTACGAATTCGACAATTTGACGCTCTTTAGACTGGGGTAGAATCGCTGGCCAGCTACTCGGTATATTGATTACCCCCGAGCCGATCACCAATGCTTTCAGCCGCTGCCTTGGCAATACCCGCTCCCCGCCATACCGTAGCCATTGGGCGCCTCAATCCCGATCCTGACCTGCTGACCACTGACCCGGACAAGGTGCAAGCTGCTGCACACTTTAGGCAATTCTTCTCGCCGATGCTCTCAAGAATATCCTATTGATTTATATAGATAATTGGCGCGCCCGGCAGGATTCGAACCTGCGACCCACGGCTTAGAAGGCCGTTGCTCTATCCAGCTGAGCTACGGGCGCTGAACAAGCTCGCATTATATGTCCGCTTTTAGAACATACAACCGTTGGAGGGTTTGTCGCAGCGGTTATTAGAATCCGGAAATTTATGGCTGGCCGTGTTGCTGTCGCGTCACCGGACACATCCCTGCCTTGCCGGCCCCAATGCTTGGCAGTAGATTGCTTTTACGGTAGCTTTGGCACCGTAATCGCTGCAATGGTGCTTGGAAGAGCCTGTATTTTATGGATCTGGTCCCTTACGCAATTCCGTTCTTTATATTGCTAATCCTGCTGGAAATTGGCTGGAGCTGGTACAAGCGCATCAACACGTATCGCATCAATGACTCCATCAACAGCCTCATGCTGGGAGTGCTGAGCACTTCCACCAAACTGGTTTTGCTGGACATCGGCGGACGTTTTTTCGGCGCCATCGAGCAAAGCACCGGGATGTGGCGCTGGAGCGCAAACTCTGTATGGGCCTGGATCGCCGGTGTCTTGCTGTACGATTTCTGTTATTACTGGTTTCACCGCATCAGTCACGAGAGGCAGCTGTTTTGGGCATCTCACGTGGTGCATCACCAAAGCGAAGAGTACAACCTGTCGACGGCGCTGCGCCAAACCAGTTCGTCCTTTTTGTTGAGCTGGATATTTTACCTGCCCTGCTTTTTAGTGGGCATGCCAGCCAGCATGTTTGTGACTATCGCCTCGGCCCACCTGATTTACCAATTCTGGATTCATACCCGCTTCATACCCAAACTGGGGCCCTTCGAGTGGCTCTTTATTTCGCCTTCCAATCACAGAGTGCATCATGGCCAGAACCCGGAGTACATCGACAAAAACCATGGCGGGCTGTTGATTATCTGGGACCGCATGTTCGGGACCTTCAAGGAAGAGGAAGACAGCATACCGGCGGTTTACGGCGTGCGCACCGTGCTGCACAGCTGGAATCCACTGTGGGCAAATCTGCAAATTTATTGGCAAATGATTTGCGACGCCATCCACACCAGAAACCGCTCCGACAGCTGGAAAATATGGTGGTCTCCCACCGGCTGGCGCCCGGCCGACGTCATTGAGCGCTATCCTGTCGAGAAAAGTAAGCTCGAGCATTTCATCAAATACGACGTCAATCCCGGCGCCACGGCCAGTTGGTTGATAGCGGCTCATTTCGCCATCTGTCTCCCGTTGGTGGTTGCCTATGAAGCCGCGCTCAAGTCATTGCCACTGTTCTACAGCTGGGTCTACGTAGTGCTGCTTTGCCTCACTTTTTTTATCATGGGGGCTGCATTGCAGGGGCAGAAACGTCTGCTGCGCCTGGAGATACTGCGTTGGATACTGGTCGTTTTTGCGCTAGTGGCTGGTCGCTCCGTGCTGCCGGCGAATGCGGTGGGCTGGTCGCTCGCCTATCTGGTTACCAGCGCAGTGCTGATGGTTCTGGCGCTGCATAAAACCGACACGCATGCCCCTGCTGACGCCGACAATTCCTACCGTGATCAGGTGGTGGGTTCTGCTTGAGGATCATCGCCCCAAATCTCCCGACTCAGGATGAAATGGCATTGACCTGCACCGGCCTAGTCAGTATGATGCCGTCCACTTTTCGGGGCAGACGCTTCGAATCGGCTTGTAAGGAAACGGGGTATAGCGCAGTCTGGTAGCGCGCCTGCTTTGGGAGCAGGATGTCGGGAGTTCGAATCTCTCTACCCCGACCATTTTCCCAACAGCTTCCCGGCCCTTAGTCCCGGGAAGCGTGGAACCGGGGCACGAATGTCGGCTACGGCATTGCTCCAAATTGTGGTGGCCGTAGCTCAGCTGGTAGAGCACAGGATTGTGACTCCTGAGGTCGCGGGTTCAAGACCCGTCGGCCACCCCATCTTCCAATGACCTGCTCACCAACTCTGCTCGCAATGTCCCCTGCGAAGTGGCCTGGAGCTGCACGCACTGAGACATATCGCTCCCCAGGCTTGCCTCGTTAAGGTAGTGGGCGCAGCCACACTTCCCCCGGATTACTGCTTCTCGCCCCGGACGGATTGAATCCCAATCCTGACCCCGGAAGAATGCAAGAAACTAATTGCTGCCAGCGCTAAAGCCGCTTTGCCCGCGGCACCAGCCGTGCGACAATAATATGTTCTTATAGCCCCTGGCCCAGCGGTGAGGACACGCATGTCTCCCACAGTACTCGACGGTAAACAACTGGCACTGGAGTGCGAGGCGCAACTCGCCGTTCGCGTAGCCACTCTGAAAGATAGATCTTCTGGCAAGGCCCCTATTCTGGCGACCATTCTGGTGGGCGACGACCCGGCGTCCGCCACCTATGTAAGAATGAAGGGCAATGCCTGTCGCCGCATCGGTATGGAGTCTATGGCCGTGGAGTTGCCGGCCAGCACGACAACCACTGAATTGCTGGCAACCATCGACCGTCTCAACGCCAATGCCGACGTGCACGGTATCCTGCTACAGCATCCCGTACCCGCGCATATTGATGAAAGAGCCTGCTTCGATGAAATTGCCCTCGCAAAAGACGTCGATGGCGTCACCTGTCTGGGCTTTGGTCGTATGAGCATGGGCGAAGAAGCCTATGGCTGCGCAACGCCCATGGGTATCATGCGGCTGCTGCGACACTACGAGATACTTCTCGAGGGCCAGCATGCCGTGGTCGTAGGCCGCAGTCCGATCCTGGGTAAGCCGATGGCGCTGATGCTGCTGCAGGCCAATGCCACCGTAACCATTTGCCACTCACGCACACGTGAGCTGGACAAACTGGTGCGACAGGCAGACATCGTGGTGGGCGCTGTGGGCCGCCCGGAATTTATAAAAGCTGACTGGATAAAGGACTCGGCGATAGTGGTCGACGCAGGCTATCACCCCGGCGGCGTTGGGGATATTGAGCTCGGGGGGCTGGGCGATCGCATCTCGGCTTACACACCGGTACCCGGTGGTGTTGGTCCCATGACGATCAATACGCTGATCATGCAAACCGTCGAGTCCGCCGAAAAAACACTGATTTGACAGCGAAACTTAAATCAAGGTTAATAAAGCCCGTGAGCAACCCCTTTTAGTACAAGGGCTTTTGCAGAGTTCGCACTGACCAAAAGGAGAAAATCATGGCAATTCAAACAGCAGCAGTATTTGCCGTTTCCCTGGCACTGTGTGGCTATACCAGCATGGCCATTGCTTCTGAGCACACAGACTCCGATTACAGTGATTCTGCTTACCCTAGCGACAGCCAGAGCGGCGACCATGATATGGGTGTTTATCTTGGAGCCAGTGTCGGTGCGACCTGGTACTCCGATGACGGCAAGCTTGACGGCTACAAGCTCGACGACAGCGATATGGGATGGAGCCTCTACGGCGGCTACCGCATCAACCATTACCTCGGGATTGAGGGCGGATATGTCAACCTTGGCGAGTACAAGGCCACCAGCCGCAACAACAACACCGACGACAGTTTTCAGGCTTTTTACCTGGCAGCTGTGGGTATCCTGCCCCTGGGCGATCATTGGCAGCTTCGCGCGAAAGCCGGCGGCGGCATCATGAAACTGGACCAGTCCTTCTCCAACCAGGACGATGCCCGGGACGAGGGTGGCACCTACCTCGTGGGTGTCAGTGGCCGGTGGGCGCCAGAGTTTTTCCATGGCGTGGCGCTTAACCTGAATTACGATACCTACTTCTTTACCGTGGAACAACTGGACGTGGATTACGACCAGTGGGTCAGCCTGCTATCGCTCGGCGTTGAGTATATGTTCTAGGGTCAGGCCGTTGCGGGCATGGCCTTGGTTGGCACCCAACAACTGCCATGTCGTTTCCAGGCCGACGTTCTGTCAGCTCTTCGCTATCCTTGCTGGAAAACCCGAAAACAATTCTATCGAAAAGCTCACGCCGCAGCCCCCCTATGCCTCGATCGCAACTTGAGCTGTCTAGCGCAGACTCACGGGTTGCTCCCGGGATCGACTGTTGCCGGGCGCCTAGAACAGATCGAGGATTTGCCGCGCGGCCACATAGGGCGTGAGCTGAGCTTCCCTGACCTTTTGTTCCAGCCCGGGCAGCAGGGCGCGAATATCCGGATTATTGCGCAATCTATTCTGCAACGCCTCAACAACCAGCTTATTCATCCAGTCGATGTTCTGGCGCGCTCGCTTCTGGCGAAAATAATCGCTCTCGACGGCTTTGTGCTGGTAGTCCTCGATCATTTCCCACACATCCTGCAGGCGCCTGTTTTCGAGCGCAGAGCAGGTTAACACCCTGGGGGACCAGAATTCAGAGTGTTGTACCAGATGGAGTGCATTTTGGTAGTGACGCTGGGACATTTTGGCAAGCTGGACGCTTTCACCATCGGCCTTGTTGATAACCAGACCGTCGACCATCTCCATAATACCCTTCTTGATTCCCTGAAGTTCATCGCCCGCATTGGGAATCATCAACACCAGGAAGAAGTCGACCATTGCCGCGACTTCAAACTCGGACTGC
>JAHEGP010000314.1:0-2811 GCA_024645065.1 Cellvibrionales bacterium
CCGGGCGGACCGGGAAGCGGTCGCCCGCGTTGTTGCGCCTCTTGGTAAGGACGCGCCTCTTGGTAAGGACGCGCCATTGCCGGCGAGGCACGCCTAGCGCTCAACCGCTTCCCGATCCGCTAAATACGGCAATATCACCCTGAAAGAGTACTAGTGCTCGGCCGAGGATTCTGCAGTGAACGCATGATAAAGAAAAATGCTGCCAAATGTTAGAGTCGTGACAAGCCGCACCGTCCCTGAATGCGTACAACACGATACGACTATACCACAGTGGTACCGACAAATCGGAAACGCGGTGCTGCGAATCCCGGGAGATCAGGTTTTCGTTTTTGCACCAGCGGCCATTGAGGTATGATCAGACGCACGCTTTGTTTGGCACTTCGACAGCCTTTGCCAGTGCCAAGTGAACAGCCGAGGAGAAAATGACATGACTATCGGCGTGATTGCGAAACTCAGGGTACAAGCCGGCAAAAATTCAGATTTTGAGACCATCTTTGGTCGCCTGGTAGCCGCCGTGAACAGCAATGAGGAGGGCTGTCACTTCTATGCCCTGCATCGCTCTCGCAGCGATTCACAGCTCTATGTTGTGCTGGAGCAATATGCCGATCAGTCAGCCCTCGATGCCCATGGCAAGACCGACTACTTCCGCAGCATAGGTGCTGAGTTAGCCGGCTGCCTCGCCGCGGCTCCCGATATCGAATACCTCGATGGCGCCTGATCCCGGAAAGCACTGTTAGCTGAGGCACCCCCCAGGCCGTGCCGCTTGCAACCGGAGTAATGTATGAGCGATACCTCAAGTTACCAACCACCCGCAGTCTGGCAATGGGACTCTGACAGCGGGGGGAAATTTGCCAACATCAACCGCCCCATTGCAGGAGCAACCCACGACAAGGTTTTGCCGCGGGGGCAGCAGCCGCTGCAACTTTACTCACTGGCCACGCCCAACGGGGTCAAGATTGCAATTATGCTGGAAGAGCTGCTAGCTCTGGGCGAGCGCGGCGCGGAATACGATGCCTATACCATTGATATCGGCGAGGGGGAACAATTCGGTAGTGGCTTTGTTGCACTTAACCCCAATTCAAAAATACCCGCCTTGCTTGACCAGGGGACCTCGCCACCGATACGGGTTTTCGAGTCCGGTTCGATACTGTTGTACCTGGCAGAAAAGTTTGATGCCTTCATACCCCACAGCCCCGCCGAGCGCACCGAATGCCTGTCCTGGCTATTCTGGCAAATGGGTAGCGCACCCTTTCTCGGCGGCGGATTTGGTCATTTTTACGCCTATGCGCCAGAAAAACTTGAATATCCGATCAATCGCTACGCGATGGAAGTCAAACGCCAGCTGGACGTGCTAGATCGCCAGCTGGCGACCCGGCCCTACCTGAGCGGTGACCATTACACTATCGCCGACATTGCCACGTTCCCCTGGTATGGAGCACTGGTGCTGGGAAAATTGTACGAGGCGGCGGAATTTCTCGACGTCTTGTCCTACGCGCACGTAGTGCGCTGGGCCAGGACGATTTCCCGGCGTCCGGCGGTGAACCGGGGACAGCGGGTCAACAAGGTGTGGGGCCCGGAAGAACTTCGGGTTCCAGAGAGGCACAGCGCCAGCGACCTCGATTAAGCAAAGCCGCCTGCCGGGCCGTTACAGCAGGGACAGCTTTATGCGGTCGCCCTCCAGGTAGGCCTGCACCGACTGGCCCCAGCGCGGGCCCTGCATATCTTCGTTAACGATGATCGAGCCCGCAATGGATAACAACTCGGCCTGCAACTGCTGGCAAAAGATCCTGGCGTTGGCATCACCGCTGGCCCCTGCAATGGCCCGGCCCCGCAACGGCCCATATATATGAATGTTGCCATCGGCCAGAACTTCGGCGCCACCACTCACGGTAGACAACACGATCAGATCAGTCCCCTGGGCGTAAATACGCTGTCCGGACCGAACCGGTTGCAAAACCAGCATGCCGGGCTTTGCGACACCGTCGTACTCTGGCTGTTGCAGCTGCATTTCGACCACGGCGGGCTTGGTATAGGTTCTCTCAACCGGCTTGTTTTCCTTCTCTTCCCCACTGCGGGCACTGGCTGCCGCAAGAACCAGGGCGAAACCTGCGTCTGTGACCACTCCCCGGAATGCATTCGATCCGCGAAATGCGATCACCTGCACACCAGCTTCCTCGCAGTCGGACACCAGGGCCTTCAGATCGGGCGTCTCGGCGGGGCTGCTCAGCCTTTCCAGGCTGACGATAATCGGGTTCTGCTCAAAAAACTTGGGTGATTGATTTACCGTTTCCCTGAGCTGACTGAGAAAATCCCGAGGATGGTAGCGGTGCAGCTCCAGAATGCTCAGGGTCAACATATTGCTTTTGATTTTAAAGCACCCGCTACTCATACCGATCTCCAACTTTTAAATCATTCGTAAACCACAACCGGCAGGCCCCGATCTTTGTGGCAGGCAGGATTATAGCGAGGCATTGCCGACGCCTAAAGGGGTAATCGCGCTACGATGACAATTCCCTTCATGCGCGCGGTACAGGCCTGCTCTGGAAGAGCTGCTTGAAGCCAACGACCCACATCAGCCCTCAGTGCAAGCCGCACAGTCTGGACGCTGGGCCGCCCCATCCGTAGACAACTTAACCCGTCTCAGCCCGTCGACGCGCCGGGCCGAGGCAGCCTCGCCGAACCCAGGCCAATGCACTTAATTGAGCAGACCCTGCTTTTTCAGGTCGCCGATAAGGCTGTTTATGGCATCGTTGCGCAGCTTGTTGTTACTGCTGGCCTTGACGGTTTCAGAAACGGCCTGCCAGATCGGCT
>JAHEGP010000314.1:2821-3232 GCA_024645065.1 Cellvibrionales bacterium
TCTCGGTTTCATAAAGGTCAGAGACTATGGTGTGGGTGACATTGCTGGTCCAGACAGGCTGGTCGTAGGCGACCTCGTAGGCATAGCCATAGTACCCGCCAAAGCCCCCCGCATAGGGCCTGCCGTAGGCTGGCGCGACATCGTAGTATATCGTACCCGGATGGTAGACGTCTTCGGTGGACTTGCCCAGGTAGCGGGTGACGAGGATGGTTTCGAGATTGGCATTTCTGGCAGCAGCGATAATTTGCTCAGCCGTCGCATCAGGCTCCGGCACCAGGGTATGGCTGGCCACGGCTCCCGCATTGTGGCGATTGAGCGACCGGGTGAAGGCATCTTCAAAATCCTTGCGGGCAGATTGTTGCCTGGCCACCGCCACCACCAGAACTCCCTTCAGGTCGCGTTCGCTCAACA
>JAHEGP010000315.1 GCA_024645065.1 Cellvibrionales bacterium
CCTCCTCCTGGGTGGCGCGGTCAGCGGGGTCGGGAAAATTAGCAGCCTCATCTTTCATGTGGCTGACAGTGCGATCTACCTCTTCCATGAGTTCAGCCTTCCAGGCAAACAAAATCTGGCTAAAATGCTTGCGCTGGGCTTCGTTCATGTACTCTTCGTTGCGCTTTGGCTTGTAGGGCTCGAAGTTGGTAAAGTTGCCGTTGCTTCTTTGGCCACCAGCAGAGCCAGCTTTTGGTTGCCCGGCTGCGGCTGTAGAAGATGTTTTCCCGGGCTTTGCCGTTTTCCTGGCTTTTGCCTTGGCGCCGACGGTACCCACTTTTTCTGCCGTTGCCTTTTTGGCTTTGGCGGCGGGCGCAGTGGCTGCTTTCCCCGTGCTACTGGCTTTAGCTTTGGCTTTGGTTTTAGCTTTGGCTTTTGCTGGCATAAGAATCTCCGGTTTTCTGCGCTTCGCCTCAGCAGAGCGAGCAATGGGCATGAGGGCCCTTTAAAAAAAGCCCGCCAACTTTACTACGACTATTGCTGTGGTCAAGCGCTGTTTCGCCAAAATTAGCCTATCTGGCGCAGTATTGCATAGCTTTGCCAAGTTACAATGTAACTAAAGCAACAATTTGCGGGAGCAAATATGCGACGTTGGGCTGCTCGTATCGATGAAATTGAGCCGTTTCGTGTTGTCGAAATGCTCGCTCGTGCCCGTGAGCTGGAAGCACAGGGTCGGAATATTCTGCATCTCTCTGCGGGTGAACCAGACTTTAGCACGCCCGCTCCAATCTGTGAGGCAGCGACGGCGGCACTTGCGGCGGGCCATACATATTACACGCCTGCCGCGGGCCTCAGCGCCCTGCGACAGGCGATAGCCAGCTGGTATCATTCGCATTACGGAGTTGAAATTGCGCCCAGTCGGATCTTCCTCACCCCCGGTGCCTCCGGTGCGATCCTGCTGGTTGCCGGCCTGCTGATCAATCCCGGTGACGGAATTTTATTGCCTGATCCCGGTTACCCCTGCAATCGGCAGATCATGCGGCTGGTCGAAGGTGAGGGTCAATTGGTGCCGGTTTTGGCCGCTGATCGCTACCAACTGACCCCCGCTGCCGTCAACGCCCATTGGCGGGAAAATACCGTCGGCGCTATGGTGGCATCACCCGCCAACCCAACCGGGGAGATGCTGGATCTGAACGAGCTATGCCGGCTTTGGCGGGAGTTGCAGCGGCGCGACGGGCATTTGATTGTCGACGAGATCTACCACGGCCTGGAGTACGAGAAGCAGGCGCCCACCATTTTGTCGGTAACCCAGGACGCATTTGTCGTAAACAGCTTTTCGAAATACTTTGGTATGACCGGGTGGCGCCTGGGCTGGCTGGTTGCGCCGGATTGGGCTGTTGCAGGGCTCGAAAAGCTTGCACAGAATTTGTTTATCTCACTATCGACCCCTGCCCAGTACGGCGCCCTGGCCTGCTTTGAGCCGGCAACACTTGACCTGCTGAATGAGCGTCGCGACCAGTTTCGCCAGCGCCGGGATTACCTGTTACCACAATTGCGACGCCTCGGGTTCAGCATTCCCCACACGCCGGCGGGGGGGTATTACCTCTATGCGGGCATCGAAAAATTCGGTATTTCCAGCGAGCAATTCTGTATCCAGTTACTGGAGCGTCACGGCATCGCCTTGACCCCAGGGACTGATTTTGGCAGTCATCTGGCAGATCGCCATGTTCGGTTCGCCTATACCACCAGTATGCCGGCATTGGAGCAGACAGTCGCGCGCTTGCAGAAACTTTACCTATGAACCGATTCGACCCGCCATTGGTGCAGGGCCGCCTGATCCGCCGTTACCAACGCTTCCTGGCCGATGTAGAGTTGCAGGATGGGCAGTTGGTGACCTGTCATTGCCCGAACACCGGCGCAATGACCGGCTGTCAAACGCCGGGCAGCAGGGTGTGGTTGCAACCATCTGACAATCCCCGCCGCAAGTTGCCAACCACCTGGGAATTGGTGCAAACCGCGGAGGGCAACCTGGTGTGCATTCATTCGGCCCGAGCCAACAAGGTGATGGAGCAGGCCCTGCTAGATGGTTCCGTACCGGGTTTGACTGGTTTCGACAAGTTGCTGAGAGAGGTGCGCTACGGTAGCGAGAAAAGCCGTGCGGATTTTATGCTGGAGTTTGGCGGAGCACCCTGTTACGTCGAGGTCAAAAGCGTCACCCTGGACGCCGGTAATGGTACAGGCCTGTTCCCGGATGCAGTCAGTAAGCGAGCAAGCCGTCACCTGCGTGAGTTAATGGCGGTGAAGCGCGACGGAGCCAGGGCGGTGCTCTGTTTTGTGGTCATGCACAACGGCATTGAGCGGGTGTGTCCAGCGGACCAGATAGATTCGCTATACGGGGCAGCCCTGCGCGCGGCGCAGGTGGAGGGAGTCGAGCTGTTAGCCTGTCGGGCCCACGTGAGTGAGTCCCACATTGAAATGACGGGTGTATTGCCGGTGGTAGTGCCGGCATTGTGATTCACCTGGCGGCAAATCGCGCTGTCAGCCCGCGTTGTGCTCTATGATAATGTTGCCGTCCTGCAAGGAAAACGGAATGGGCTTCAGCGACTGGCCAAGACATGGGCCGGCAACGCATTCCCCGGAGTCCACCAGAAACAGGGCGCCGTGGGTTGAGCACTGGATCAGCTGCCCTTCGCCGTCGAGAAATTGATCGGCGACCCATTCCAGCTCGACCCCAAGGTGGGGACAGCTGTTGACATAGACATAGATCTCATCGTCGTGATTTTTCACCACAAAGCAGCTCGACTCACCCAGAGAAAAACCTCGGCTGGTACCGGGGGCAATGTCTTTTTCTGAGCATAGTAAAGTCATGCCGCTATCTCCTGCTTTCTCCCGTTGTGTCCCCTGGCAGCTCGTTGAAAAAAGCATCCTGCCTTTTTCAAAACACAAAAAGCAAACAATGTGGTTTTTCTTTTCCGACAAAATCAGAGGCTTAAAAGCCTTCTATTTTGCCGAAACGTCCATGTTTCGGTTCGGGCTTCGCGATTATCGAGTTCTCGGTCAGCCTGCTGCCCATATTGGGCGTTGTCCCTGTTGGGATGCTGTTCTATTGACCCGGGTTCCAGCCGGCACGCTGGCCGGCTGACCCAATGGCGTCGAATAGCTCGTTCTGTTGCCGCTTGACGCATGCTTCTCCCTCCTTGATGCAATCCGCCGCGCGACTGAATTCCATCAGGCCTATGTCTCTCA
>JAHEGP010000316.1 GCA_024645065.1 Cellvibrionales bacterium
GGTGATGAGTCCCTTATCGACGAACTGCTATCGACGATGGCAGACCAGGGTACAGATTTCACCCTGGCTTTTCGTCGCCTGGCGGAGCTCGCCCATCCCCAACCCGACGGTGAAGAGGATACCCGCAGTTTCTTCAGCCTCGGGCCCGCCTTCGATGCCTGGCTGGAGCGATGGCAACAGCGACTTGCCCATGACACTATGAGTCCCGCCCGGCGCCGGTCCATGATGATGACGCTCAACCCGGTTTTTATTCCGCGTAACCACCTGATTCAGGAAGCTATCGATGCCGCTATTGACGGCGGAGACCTCAGGCCCTTCCACCAGCTGGTTGATGTCCTCGCCAGCCCCTATGACTACGAGGGAGACAAACAACGCTATGCGACGCCTCCGCGTGAGGACCAGGTTGTCAGGCAGACCTTCTGCGGCACCTGATAGCCGGAACAGCACGGGGTCGGGTTGCGCCCGGTGCAGCCCCACTTCTCGCCCCACTTCTCGCTGGATAAAAAGCAGCCGCTTGCGTATGATTCACCGCTAATTCTGATCCGCCAATTCTCGTGATGCAAACTCCCTCTCATCGCTTCTGCCTCGCCCCCATGATGGATCTCAGTGATCGTCACTGTCGCTATTTTTGGCGCCAGTTCTCCAGGCAGGCGCTGCTGTACACAGAAATGGTGACCTGCGCTGCGCTACTGCATGGCGACAGCAAACGCTTGTTACGATTTGATCCGTCTGAAAACCCCCTTGCATTGCAGGTGGGTGGATCCGATCCAGGCGAGTTGGCAAAGTGCGCGCGCCTGGCGCAGCAATGGGGCTACAACGAAATCAATCTCAATGCAGGCTGCCCCTCCAATCGGGTCAAGGCTGGCCGCTTTGGCGCCTGCTTGATGGCGGAACCCCAACGGGTTCGCGACTGTATGGCGGCCATGCTGGATGCTGTCGATATCCCCGTGACTATCAAGCACCGCACCGGTATCGACGACCTCGACTCCTGGGAGCAGCTGTGCCAATTTGTCGCTACGGTAGCCGGCTCGGGTTGTCGAACATTTATCGTGCATGCTCGCAAAGCCTGGCTGAAGGGGCTCAGCCCCAGACAAAATCGCGAGCTACCGCCGCTGCAATACGAACGCGTATTCCAGCTCAAGCGAGAGTTTCCACAGCTGGAATTCGTTCTCAATGGCGGTATCGACTCGGTGGACCAAAGCCTGCAGCTATTGGAGCGGGTAGACGGCGTGATGCTTGGCCGGGCTGCCTACCAGAACCCCGGTTGCCTGGCCCCGGTGGACCCCCAGCTGTTCCTGCGCGAAGCACCCTCTTCCAGTCAGCTCGAGGTTGTGCAACGCATGCTGCCCTATATCGAGGCGCAGCTGGTCGACGGGTGTCGCCTGAACCATATCACCCGCCACATGACCGGCCTGTTCCCGGGAACGCCGGGTGCACGAAAGTACCGGCGCTATCTGAGCGAGCACGCCACCTTGCCGGGTGCCGGACCCGAGGTATTGCTGGCAGCGGTGGCCCAACTGTCGCCACCGCAAACCGAACTGGCCGCAGTAGCGTATTAATCAACCCCTGGCGGCAGGGTCAGCCCTGCCTTGGAGCAAGGCAATGAGCAACAAACTCGAGCAACTCAAGTCCATGACAGACGTGGTTGCAGACACTGGCGATATCGAGGCGATGCGGCGTTACCAGCCGCTGGATGCGACCACCAACCCATCCTTGCTGCTGAAGGCTGCGGCCCTTCCACATTATCAAAGCCTGATGCAGGATGGGGTTGCCTGGGCCAGACAGCAATCAGGCAGTGATTCCGAGCAATTGGCGCTGGCTGCGGATCGGGTCGCAGTGGCGATTGGCAAGGAAATACTCGACATCATCCCCGGACGGGTATCGACCGAGGTTGACGCAAGGTTATCCTTCGATACCCGCGCCACCATTGAAAAGGCGCGCAGCCTGATTCGAGCCTACAACGACAGGGGTATCGGCAACGACCGCATCCTGATCAAGATCGCCTCTACCTGGGAGGGTATACGCGCAGCAGAAGTACTGGAAAAAGAAGGTATTCACTGCAACCTGACTTTACTCTTCAGCTTCACCCAGGCAGTGGCTTGTGCCGAGGCCGGCGTGACTCTGATTTCGCCGTTCGTGGGACGTATTCTCGACTGGCACAAGCAGAATAGCGGCAAGACCGATTACCTTCCCCATGAAGATCCCGGCGTTATCTCTGTCACCCAGATCTTCAACTACTACAAAAGCCATGGTTACAACACCATCGTTATGGGCGCCAGCTTCCGAAATGCCGGCGAGATCGAGCAACTCGCAGGCTGCGACCGCCTGACCATCAGCCCGCAGCTGCTGCAGGAACTGCAGGAGGATCCCGGTAAACTGGACCGCAAGCTCGATCCAGCCGCAGCTCAATCCCAAAGCGCTCGAATCCAGCCCTCGGAAAGCCAGTTCCGTTGGGCGATGAACGAAGACGCCATGGCAACCGAGAAACTGGCTGAGGGAATCCGCACCTTTGCCAGGGATCAACAGGCACTTGAAGATTTACTGGCCAGCCTTTGATGCTGGCAAAAATCAAACTCTTTTTTGACTCGAAGCTGGCGCCCGAACCCCAGGAGAACCCGGAGCAGGCCCTCCAGCTTGCCGCCTGCGCACTGTTATTCGAGATGGTGAAAGCCGACTTCGAGATTAGCGCAAGCGAGTTGCAGGCCATGCGCGATGCGGTGCAAACCGTAATAAACATAGACGATGGCACTGCCGATACATTGATTCAGCTGGCACAGGAAGAGACGGATGCCGCCACCTCTTTATACCCGTTCACACGGCTGATCAACGATCACTACTCGCTCGAGCAAAAACGCGAGCTGGTAAGGGCGCTCTGGATGATTGCATTTGCTGATGGCAAGGTTGATCGTTACGAAGAGCACTACCTGCGGAAGTTGGTGGACTTGCTCTACGTCCCCCACTCCGTGTTTATCCAGACCAAGCTGGAGGTTCAGGACGCTAACAAGAAGCAAAAAGAGGGTTCCGCGAAGTAAGCTGCCCCTGTTACAGCAAAATCTCCTGGCTAACTCGTACTCTTTCCAGGTGATAATGTCGCATGCAGAGCTTACCAGATGATTCAAGTCAAGGCGTAGCCTGCAGGAAATGGCGCGCCCTTTTCAAAGGCTGCAACGATGGATTGGAGCATCTGGTAAGCTCCCTCCGGGCGGAC
>JAHEGP010000093.1 GCA_024645065.1 Cellvibrionales bacterium
GGGAAGCGGTTGAGCGCCAGGCGTGCCTCGCCGGCAATGGCGCGTCCTTACCAAGAGGCGCGTCCTTACCAAAAGGCGCAACAACGCGGGCGACCGCTTCCCGGTCCGCCCGGAGGGAGCTATCTAGTCCGCCTTTTGCGCAGCGTCATATGCCGCCTGCTGCTGCGGGGTCGCTTCCAGCTGGTAGCGCTCTTTCCACGCCTTGTAGGGCATGCCGTAAATAAGCTCGCGGGCCTGTTCGAGGTCCATCTCCTGACCGGCCTCAAGCGCGGCCGCGGCATACCATTTGGCCAGGCAATTGCGACAAAAGCCTGCCAGGATCATTAAATCGATGTTCTGCACATCCTTGCGCTCATCCAGGTGCGCCAACAAGCGGCGCAGTACCTGCGACTCGATTTGTTGCTGTTGCTGTGTATCCATCAAACTGCCTCCCGGCGCTTCGCCAAACGAGAAGGCCCTCGCGGGGAGGGCCTTGGGATTTCTTCCAACTGCAGGTTTTACTGTTTGCCGTCGACGATCTGGTAGTAGTCCATCAAGATCCGGGCTACTTCCGGACGGGAAAACTCGACTGGCGGTGCAATGCCCTTGCCCAGCATTTCCCGCACCTTGGTGCCAGACAGCAGCACAAAGTCGTCCTTGCCGTGATCAGGTGCGTCTTTCATCATCACCACCTTGTTGAGCTTCCTGGAATAGGCGGTATGGTCGGCATTGTAGATGTCGATTTCCAGGGCGCCTTCGGGTACGCGCTCATCGAAAATGGTCTGGGCGTCGAAGGCACCATAATAGTCGCCGACACCGGCATGGTCGCGACCGACAATCAGGTGGCTACAACCGCAATTCTGGCGGAATATCGCGTGCAGTACCGCTTCGCGGGGGCCGGCATAGAGCATGTCAAAGCCGTAACCGGTCACCATAACGGTATTGGGTTCGAAGTAGACTTCTACCATCTTGCGAATCGACGCATCGCGCACGTCGGCGGGAATATCCCCGGGCTTGAGCTTGCCCAGCAGCATGTGGATCAGGATGCCGTCGGTACCCAGGTCCTCCATCGCCATGCGACACAGTTCCTCGTGGGCCCGGTGCATGGGGTTGCGGGTCTGGAAAGCCACCACCTTGTCCCAGCCGCGCTCCTTTATCTCGTTGCGTATTTCTACCGCCGTGCGGAAGGTGTCGGGGAAGTCGGTCTGGAAATAGCTGAAATTGAGGACTTCTATCGGGCCCGACAGCATGTAACCACCCAGGGCAGTGAAGGTCGCAACGCCGGGATGCTTGGGATCAGCGGTCGCAAATATCTGCTCCGCCATGCCCTTGAGTTGTTCCGGGGACACCGGCTCGATGGCGTCGACGTCCATAATGGCCAGCACCGGGTTGCCTTCGACGTTGGGGTCGCGCAGCGCAATTCGGCTGGCACCCTCGATGGCGCTGACGTCGTCCACGATATTGACGATAGGGACCGGCCAGAACAGACCATCGGTGGTCTGGAGGCTTTGCGCCACGCTCATGCTGTCAGCCAGGTTCATGTAACCTTCAAGCGGTGTGAAATAGCCGCCCCCGAGCATTACCGCATTGGCGGCTGCGGCCGAGCTTATCACAATCGATGGCAGGCTATGCGCCTCTTCCAACAGCGCCTCGCGGCGGGCTTCGTCGTACACGAACAGGGGCTTGAGCTGGTCTGCTCCGTGGGGTTTTATCATGGCAATTCTCCGGTTCAGGGCTTGAAATCAGGGGTTGATGACGCCGCGTTCGATCAGCAACTGCAGCAGCAGATCGACTTCCTTTTCCAGGCTCATCGTGTCGCTGTGGAGCACGATTTCAGGCTTCAGGGGCTCTTCGTAGGGATCATCGATGCCGGTAAAGTTCTTGATCTCTCCCGCCCGCGCTTTTTTGTACAGGCCTTTGGGATCGCGCTTCTCGGCTTCGTCCAGGCTGCATTCGACGTAGACTTCGATGAAGTCCATATCGCCGGCGTCATGCAGCGCCCTCACCGTATCCCGGTCGGCGCGGTAGGGACTGATGAAGCTGGACAAGGTGATAACCCCGGTATCGACAAACAATTTGGCGATTTCACCGATTCGGCGAATGTTCTCGCTGCGGTCCTCAGCGCTGAAGCCGAGATTCTTGTTGATTCCCAGGCGCACATTATCGCCATCCAGGCGGTAGCTCAGGTTGCCACGTTCCAGCAGCACGCCCTCGAGTGCCACCGCAATCGTACTCTTGCCACTGCCGGACAAACCGGTAAACCAGAGTGTGGCACCTTTTTGATGTAGCAATTTGTTGCGATCTTCGCGGGTGATATCGCCCTCGTGCCAATGCACGTTGGTTGCTTTTTGCTCTGTCATATCAAATTCTCTACTGGAGGAATGGCAGCACGTTTCCTGCGCTGTGAAGCCTGCTATTGGGTGATCGATTGTGGGCGCCGATTCTACACCGCGGCCGGGGCTTTTACAAAGTTGGCCGCTGCGCACTATGACCGGCCGGAGACACTACATCCAGGTCCGGAACAAGGCCAGCACGATTGACAGGAATACCAGGATCATCAGCCATTTTGACAAACGCGCCTGTTGCTCGGGCGAGAGCGGACTGGCCCTCCCATCCAGCACTTTCACCAGCACGAAAAGGGATACAAACAACACGGCCAGCACTATCAATAGATTTGTCATAATACCAGGGTTCCTCTGCAGCGGTCAGGAAATACCAGGGCCGCCAGCCCTATTAGTGCGCGCCACCGGTGGTTGCTGTTTGCAGTCGCCCGGTTCGGAACGGCGACGGTTTTTATCCGGGCACTGAATAGGTTAACATCGGATGTTGGCGGGAACCTGGCGGTGCCCGCGCGTCCAAAACTATAACAATGACCAGACACCATGCTCAAATCAAATACCGCGGCCATGGCCGAAACCAACAGCAATTACCAGGGCAGGAAAACCAGCAGGAAAGGTAGCACCGAGCGTCGCATAAAGCTACTGGAGGCTGCCTTGCGAATCATTGCCCGTGAGGGTACCCGGGGTATTCGCCATCGGGCAGTAGCCAGCGAGGCCGGCTTGCCACTGGCCGCAACGACCTATTACTTCGAGCATATTGAGGAACTGATCAATGATGCCTTTGTCCTGTTTGCCGAGCGTATGCGAGTCGAGGATCGCCTGCTGGGCGAAACCTGCTTTCACGTCATCAGCGAATTCAACCAGCGGGAACTGGCCGATGTGGAAACCCGTGATGCGCTCTCACGGGAACTCGCCACACTGCTGAGCGAGCACATAGCATCACGCGCTGCCTGTTCCCGAACGCGCCAACTGAAAAGCGCCTTTCGCAATGATGCGATGCACAATCAGGTGCTCAAGAATTTCATTGCCGATAATGTCATCGAAGTACACGGCCTGATTGAAAAAGCGCTCGCGGCAATCGGCTCTTCCTACTCGAGCACCGATGCATCGGTGATCATGGCGACCATCAACCATCTTGAATACCTTGCGATTCTCGATTCCGCTGCGCGCTTTAACCGGGCCGTCGTTTATGAAACCATGTTGCGGGCTATCCAGCTGGTATTGAGCCCACAACCCGGACAATCGGCACTGCCGGGCTGAGCGACCAGGGTTTCGACTCTGGGTTATAATCCCGGCCCGTTGTTGTTTCGGAGTACCCCTTGACCAGCTTCCACCGCACGGCAATGAGCGATAATCTGCGGCGTCTCTGCCTGGTACGATTGGTATTACTGGGAGCCATGGTCGTTGCCCTTGGCCTTGCCTACAGCTACCAACTGGATGTTCCCTACACCGCACTGGGCCTCATCCTGTTGGTCCTGGTGGGGCTCAATATCGCGTCATGGCTGCGCAGCCACCATGAGTGGCCCGTCACCGAGTTCGAATTTCTACTGCATATTCTTGCCGATATCCTCGGGCTCAGCCTGATCCTGTATTTCAGTGGCGGCGCCACCAACCCGTTTATCTCGTATTTTCTGGTACCCCTGTCGATTGCGGCAGCCACCCTGCCCTGGCGCTTTACCTGGATTGTGGCGCTGCTGTGCATTGGCATTTATTCGATGCTGCTGGTGTTTAACCAGCCGCTGGAGGCACTCGCGCCGCATCATCACGACAGCAGCCGACTCAGCCTGCACGTGATCGGCATGTGGGCCAACTTTACCGTCAGCGCCCTGCTCATTACCTATTTTGTGGTTCGAATGGCGCAGGCATTACGGGACCGCGAGCAGTTGCTGAACCAGCTGCGCGAGGAGGACCTGCGCGACGAGCAGATCATGGCGGTCGCTACCCTGGCGGCCGGTACTGCCCACGAGCTGGGCACACCGCTGTCGACCATGAAGATCCTGCTGGAGGAACTGCAACAGGACAGTAGCGGCAACCCGGCCTTGCAGGCAGACCTGGATATCCTCGCAAGCCAGGTGGATAGCTGCCGCTCAACCCTGAAGAAACTGGTCGCAACAGCCGACAGCAAGCGCCAGGGCGTCGCCTGTCACTACCGGGCCGGCGGGTATTTTCGTGAGCTGATGCGCGACTGGCACCTGTTGCACCCATCCACCGCCCTGGAACTCGGGATCGACCCGAAACTGGACCGGTTTCAGGTGAGTGGTGACGCCACCCTCAAGCAGGCACTGATCAACCTGCTGGACAATGCCGGCAACGCCAGCCCGTCCGCAATCACGGTGAACATCGGCAGTGATGGCGAATGCATTACGATGGAAATACTCGATGATGGGCCCGGGCTTGCCACCGATATCGCCGATCAGATCGGCAAGCCGATTATCATCAACAGTGAAAGCGGGCTGGGGATCGGCCTGCTCCTCACCCATGCCACCATTACCCGGTTTGGCGGCACCGTGACCCTGTATCGGCGCGCGCCCCGGGGCACCCGCACCCTTGCATCGCTGCCGGCGAGGAGGATAAATGCTGATGAATGACACGCCACCTGTGCGCATTTTACTGGTGGACGACGACGAGCTGTTTTCTTCGGTTCTGGCTCGTGCCCTGACCCGACGCGGGTACAGTGTGTCGAGTGCCGCCAACCCCGAGCAGGCATTGCGACAGGCGGCCGAGCTGAGACCTGACCGCGCGGTGCTGGATTTGAACCTGGGCGCCAGCAGCGGTCTGCAATTGATCCCGCAGCTGCTATCGCTTTGCCCGGGAATGCGCATCCTGATACTGACCGGCTACTCCAGCATTGCCACGGCAGTGGAGGCGATCAAGCTGGGGGCGCAGAACTATCTCTGTAAACCCGCCGGCAGCGACGAGCTGGTGGCAGCGCTGGAGTCAAGAGCGGCCGACCCGGGTATCGACATACCCGACAACCCGCCATCGGTCGAGCGCATTGAATGGGAGCATATCCAGCGAGTACTGCGGGAAAACGATAACAATATTTCGGCGACCGCACGCTCCCTGGGCATGCACCGCAGAACCCTGCAGCGAAAATTACAGAAACGTCCGGTCAGACACTAAAGGGCCCGGCGTCCTGCCGGTCGAGGGGGCAGACCTACATCACCGAAGCGACCACGAAAATACCTATCGCCAGGGGTATCATCACCCAGGCCCTGATCACTCGGGTCGAGCGGTCGAGCCACGCCGCCGTGATGCGCTTGATGGTATCGGCGGGAAACAGCAACAGCAACAATCCTGCGGCCACAAACAGAATACCCAGCCACCAGACCGCCGTCGGGTAGCGGGTGGTATCGGCCCCTGCCACCAGGATAATGCCCACAACCAACCGTGTCGCCACCATGTACAGCAGATTACGCTTCTCTCCCACCCAGTTGATAAGATCCTCGATAAGCCTTGGAAAAACAAAATAGGTCATGCATATGCCAATGATGAAAATGCCGACGAGCAGTACCAGAAACTTCATTATCGCCCCCCCGGGTGGGTGTCTTTCAGCGGTGCAGTGGTTGTGGTGTTTGTGACAATGTGAGCAGCGCCTGCCGCCCCGGCTGGGGATGCGCCAACCGACCACCGCAAAACCCTGCCCGCGGCACGGATACTAGCATAGCCATAGTGCTGAACCAAGCGGGCTGGCGGGCCGCTACATCAGGCGGTTTCGCTCGCTGATTTGCTCGTTGAGGGTGAGAAAATCGTAGAGCACTCCCAGCATCAGAAAGCCGCCGGTGCAAAGGTATAAGATAGCCGTCAGCCACTTGCCCATGTAGAGACGGTGAATACCGAACACGCCCAGGAAAGTCAGCAGCAACCACGCCACCGAGTAGTTTACCGGGCCAAAATCGAAGCGAAGATCCGCTTTTTCGGCCATCGACGGAATCAGGAACAGGTCGATGATCCAGCCCACAAAAAGCAGCCCCAGGGTAAAAAACCAGATAGTCCCGGTAATCGGCTTACCGTAGTAGAAGCGATGCGCGCCGATGAACCCGAATATCCACAACAGGTAACCCATCAACAGTGAGTGAGTATTCGGTTTTCGCGATAATTCCATCAGTATCAGACTCCTCGGCCCACCCCTGCGGGTTGCTCGAATCGGGGCGATTAACCCGGGTTGCGCCCCTTGTTGGCGGCAATCCGCATACGCAGCGCATTGAGCTTGATGAAGCCCTCCGCATCCTTCTGGTTGTAGGCGCCGGCATCGTCTTCAAAAGTGGCGATGCTCTCATCAAACAGTGAGTCCGCCGATTGGCGACCCACCACGATCACATTGCCCTTGTAAAGCTTCAAGCGCACCACGCCATTGACGACCTGCTGGGATTCATCGATGGCGGTTTGCAACATTTTGCGCTCGGGACTCCACCAGTAGCCGTTGTATACCAGACTGGCGTAACGCGGCATCAGCTCATCCTTGAGGTGTGCCACCTCTCGATCCAGGGTAATGGATTCGATGGCGCGGTGCGCCTTGAGCATAATGGTGCCCCCCGGGGTCTCGTAGCAACCGCGGGATTTCATCCCTACATAGCGGTTCTCTACCAGGTCGAGTCGACCGATGCCATTGTCCCCGGCCACTTTATTCAGGTAGGCCAGCACCTCGGCCGCATTCATGGTGCGACCGTCGATAGCGACGATATCGCCACCCAGATAACTCAGTTCAATATAGGTAGGCGCATCGGGCGCTTGCTCCGGGGACACGCTCCAGCGCCACATGGACTCCTCCGGCTCGACCCAGGGGTCCTCGAGAATATCGCCCTCGTAGGAGATGTGGAGCAGGTTGGCATCCATCGAGTACGGTGACTTTTTCTTTGCGCTGCTGAAATCAACCGGGATATCGCGCTCGGCGCAATAGGCCATCAGGGTCTCGCGGGAGGTCAGGTCCCACTCCCGCCAGGGGGCGATGACCTTGATGCCCGGTGCCAGGGCGTAGGCGCCGAGCTCGAACCGCACCTGGTCGTTGCCCTTGCCCGTGGCACCGTGGGAAATCGCATCGGCACCGGTTTGCTCGGCCAGCTCGACCAGCCGCCGGGCGATCAGGGGCCGCGCAATGGAGGTGCCAAGCAGATATTCACCCTCGTAGACGGTATTGGCGCGAAACATGGGATAGACATAATCCCGCACGAACTCCTCGCGCAGATCTTCGATGTGGATTTCCTTGACCCCGAGGGCCTCGGCCTTGGCACGCGCCGGCTCCACCTCCTCGCCCTGGCCGATATCGGCGGTGAAGGTCACCACCTCGGCCTGGTAGGTATCCTGCAGCCATCGGACGATAACCGATGTATCCAAACCGCCGGAATAAGCCAATACCACTTTGTTGATGTCTGCCATGTTCAACCCCTGGTGACGCCGGGCGAGCTGCGCGGCCCGGCAAAAAACGCGTATTCTAAACTGCCTTTGGCTGTTGTGGCACCTTTGATTCATCCCCGCTTGTATCGGTGGCGGCTCCGCGCCGGTCCTCAATAGCCCCGCGCCGGCGCCTGTGCCCGGCAGCCGGATGCAATAGCTGCGACTGGCGGGATAATCAGGTAGGATGCTCCCCCTGAGCCAAGGGATCCATGTTGCGATGCAAGAAATCAGCATTATCCAGCCCGACGACTGGCACATCCACCTGCGCGACGGCGCCGCATTGCAGCAGACCGTCGCCGACGCCAGTCGATATTTTGCCCGCGCCATCGTCATGCCCAACCTGACGCCACCGGTGGTGAACGTTAGCCAGGCCCTGGCATACCGCCAGCGCATCCTCGAGCAGGTGCCGGCCGGGCGCCAGTGGAATCCCCTGATGACACTCTACCTGACCGACAATACCTCGCGCCAGGACATACTCGACGCGCATCACTGCGACCACGTGTATGCGGTGAAGCTATACCCGGCCGGCGCCACCACCAACTCCGACAGCGGGGTCACCGATTGGGAACGGCTGACAGCGGTGTTCGAAACCATGCAGGAGCTGGGAACACCGCTCCTGCTTCACGGCGAGGTGACGGACTCGACTATCGATATTTTCGATCGCGAAGCCGAGTTCATCGAGCGTCGCCTGCAACCGCTGCTGCAGCGTTTTCCCGCATTGAAGGTGGTACTGGAGCACATCACCACCACCGAGGCGGCTGACTTTGTCGCCACCGCCGCAGGCAATGTCGCCGCAACCATCACCGCCCACCACCTGTTGTACAACCGCAATCACATGCTCGCCGGTGGTATTCGCCCCCACTATTACTGCCTGCCGATCCTCAAGCGCAGTCGCCACCAGCAGGCGCTGCTGAGTGCCGCCACCAGCGGCAACCCCCGGTTTTTCCTGGGAACGGACTCCGCCCCCCATGCCCGCGATGCCAAACAGGCCGCCTGCGGCTGCGCCGGTTGCTATACTGCCTATGCGGCACTGGAGCTTTATGCGGAAGCCTTTGCCGCGGCTGGCGCGCTGGATAAGCTGGAAGGATTCGCCAGCCGCAACGGTCCCGCTTTTTACGGCTTGCCAACCAACGACCGCATGCTGCGCCTGCAGCAGTCGACCTGGCCGGCACCCCACAACCTGCCGTTGGGCAATGACGCGATGGTCCCCCTGCGGGCTGGCGAAACGCTGCAATGGCATGCGGAATTAGTCTCATGAACAAGGAATATAACGACTTGGACGCTTTTGTGGACCCTGACGAAAAAACCCTGCGCTCTCCCCTGGCTTTGCGCTTTCGCGGTTTCCTGCCGGTGGTACTCGACATTGAAACGGCCGGTTTCAATGCCGGCACCGATGCCCTGCTCCAAATTGGCGCGGTGCTGGTCGGCATGGATTCCCAGGGCTACCTGCAGCCCTATAAAAGCCTTTTCTACGAGGTAAAGCCGTTTGAGGGCGCCAACCTCGAACTCGCCGCCCTGGAGTTCAACGGTATTGATCCTTACTCGGAAGAACGCCACGCAGTTGATGAAGACACGGCCCTGCATGACCTGTTCAAACATGTGCGACGCGCGGTAAAGTCCGAGGGCTGCACCCGGGCCATTCTGGTGGGCCACAATGCCAATTTCGATCACAGCTTCCTGATGCGCGCATCCGAGCGTTGTGACATCAAGCGCAATCCTTTTCACCCGTTCTCAACCCTGGATACCGTTTCGCTGGCGGCACTGGCTTTCGGCCAGACCGTACTGGCCAAGGCCTGCGCCCAGGCGTCGATCGAATTCGACTCCCAGTCGGCCCACGCCGCCGACTACGATGCGGCGCGAACCGCCGAATTGTTTTGCGATATTATCAATCGCTGGCATGAACTCGGTGGCTGGCAGCCATAAGCCCAATGGGCATCGCCTGACCGCCATACCTTAATGCAAATCAATCTCAAAGCTAATTGACAATCATTCGCATTTAGATAGACTATCTGTCAGACAGCATGAGGTTGATCAATGTACATTTGTGTGTGTAATGGAATCACAGACTCCCAGATCCGCGATGCCGTGAGTGACGGGGCCGCCAGCCTGGACGATGTCCGCAGCCTGTTGGGTGTGGCGAGCAAGTGCGGCAAGTGCGCCTGCCTTGCCGACAGCGTGATCAACGAGACCAGGGGTGGTGGCGGCCAGGATCTGTTCTACGCCGCCGGATAGCGGGTCTCGTACCCCTGGTCAATGCGGCCGGCCCCCGCAGGTTTGCCCGGACCGCCGCGCTCGAAGAGTCCGATGAGAATACCTTTCATTCTCATTTTACCTATACCAATCAAACAGTTATCTTGACTGGCGGCGAGCTTGCCGGCACACTCTGAGGCAGTTGAATCAGCCATCCCGAGCCGGAGAATCATCATGCAAGGCGATACCAGGGTTATCGAACATCTCAATAAGGTCCTCGGCAACGAACTGATCGCCATCAATCAATATTTCCTGCATTCGCGTATGTACAAGGACTGGGGCCTCAGGGAGCTGGCGGACCACGAGTACGACGAATCGATCGACGAGATGAAGCATGCCGACCGCTTGATCGAGCGCATCCTGTTTCTGCAGGGACTGCCCAATCTGCAGGATCTGGGCAAATTGCTGGTGGGCGAGAATACCCTCGAAATGCTCCAGTGCGATCTCAAACTGGAATTGGTGGCGATCCCCGATCTGAGAGATGCCATCGCGTACTGTGAGTCGGTG
>JAHEGP010000094.1 GCA_024645065.1 Cellvibrionales bacterium
AAAAGTGATATCGATGTGTGGGGAGTGGCGCTGCAACAGGCCGGCTATAGCGCAGGCCCGGGTTGCATGCCCAAACCCGTGGGCAGTGATAGCGTAGAGTACTTTCATAGCAAGCTTCTGCTAGGTGATGGTGCCAACGGTTGAGCGGGCAGTGATTACCAGCCTAACCAAGTATGATACTGGCTTGATCTAGCGCAAGCTACATCGTCGATGTTTACGTTACAATCCCGGCTCGCTGCAATCATTGTCGCATTCGGGAATGGTCCCGGTAGGCGGGGCAGTGGCGCGTGGCTAGCCATTAGGGGATTACATGAAGAAAAATGAGAGCATTAACAGCATCCTGACCAGCGACGTCGTGACCGTGCACACCGGGCAGAAATTAAGCGATGTCAATCGCCTGTTCAAGCAGCAGCCCATCCACCACCTGCCCGTACTCGACGGTAAAAAGCCGGTGGGAATCATTTCTACGAACGATATTTTCAAATTGATTTTCAATGTCGAAGGGACTGATGAACGCATGGCCGATGCCATGCTGGACCACCAGTTTTCGATTCGCGACGTGATGCAGAGCGACATCAAGACCCTGACGACAAAGGCCTCGGTCAAGGATGCGGCGAAAATACTGCAGGACAGCTCCATGCATTCGGTATTGGTGGTCGACGACAAGGGTGCTCTCGCCGGTATCGTTACCACGACTGACCTCATACGCTATTTGCTGGATCAGTTCTAAGCTGCGCCTGGTCATCCCCTGCACTGTGACCTGTGCTGGGGGGCGGGCCACTCGAAAACCCGACCTGCCGCCGATGCTCCTGCCCCGCGCCAGTCTGTCTGCCGCGGTCTTATCCCTTGAGCGAGTCCTTGATCTTTTCGAAGCTGGCCTTGATTTCATTGCCCAGCAATGTCAGCGCCGCCGCCAGGTCCTCTGATGACTCGTCCGCCGCATTCAACACCTTGTCGCCGCGTTGGCGCAGGTCTTGCCATTGCTTTTCTATTTCCCCCATTTCATCCTGCAGATCTTTCTGGCCAAGGTGCAGCTTGAGGTTTATTTCGTCGCGTTCCTGTTTCAGATAAGCGAGAATTTTCTCCAGTTCCTGCTTGTAATCCATCCCGGTAACTCCTGCAAAATAGGTCGTGGTCACTGTGCGGGGCGTTTTCGCCCCCTGAATCACTGTCATTGTATACACCAGGCGGCGCGTCCCTGTCCCGCCTCTTATGCAAACACAGCCCGTATCAGCTGATTTCGACCCGCTTGCTCACCGGTGCTTGCGCAGTGGCTTTGGGCACGGTGATGGTTAACACCCCGTTCTCGAAATTGCCGGTGATGTCTTCCACTGACACATTGCGACCGACACTGAAACTGCGGCTGTATTTGCCGGATCTGCGCTCCTTGCGTATCACCTTGCCTTTGTCTTCCTCGGTTTTTTCCTCGTGGCGCTCCGCTTCGAGGGTAAGCACACCGTCCTCCAGGGTCACGTGGATATCTTCCTTCTTTACTCCCGGCACATCAACGATGATGCGATATTGATCATCATCGGCCTTGATATCGACCTGAGGCGATAAAAAAGCCTTGCCGTTTTCGCTTGTCATACGATTGACCGGAAAAAAATCATCAAAAAACCGGCCAAAGTCGGTAATACTGTCTCTGGGTATCAAGTTCATGTCGTCACTCCTTGCTCACTGCTTGCTGGGTTCGAATCGGACCTCAGGCCCTTTCCCTGGAGATAGGGTTAGGTCGCCGGCTTTTCAAGTACACGCAGGAAAAATAAGGGCAAAGATTTGCGCCAGGTCAAAAACGCCGCCGTTTTGTGTCAGTCACCAATAAGGCTTATAGTTTGCGCCAGGACGATGCTGGTATTGTGCAGGCGGGCGGCGAGGGTATTAAGACCTTGCGGTGCGCAAGTTTGATAAGCCAGAGCAGCTTTTAACGGAGGGAAAAATGCCAGAGGTCAAACGCCCGGTAAAAACCATCGAGGTCAATTACGTTTGCGATGCGTGTGGTCATGGCATGATGGAGCAGAAGGGGGAGTGCAACCCTGCGACCGGCGAGAACCCCCATGCCTGTATCATCTGCGGCCATGAGCAGGTGTTTAAATGGGTAAGCTACCCGAGGATCGTTTATGTCGGTGAGGGGGAATCGCTTTGAGCTTCCGAGCCGCGGGCAGGCCGGTAAACGGCAGGCCCGCAATTCAGAGGGCAAAAAAATGCCTGATCACGGATTCCTGCTCCATGGCGTCGCGGTAGCCATGCTGAATCAAGTCACGACTGAAATTACCTTCAAATAACAAGTAACTGGCAAGGCTGCCGCCGCCCCCGCGCCTGGTTGCACCGGCTATCTGTAATACCGCGCGCATGGTTCGTGGCAAGTCCTGCACATGCTTTTCGGCGATCTTGTCGAACTCGATTGATGGCTCGATGCACAGCAGGTCTATCACCCGCATGTTTGCATGGTAATTACTGGTCTTTTCGTTTTCGATAATGCCAACCAGCTCGTTGATCCTCACCAGGTTTTCAAGGTCTGTATCCAGGGAGTCCAGGAACGCACTGTTAAAAATATGGCCGACAATTTTCGCCAGGGAAGGAGACTGCACCGGCGCGTCCGGTCGCTCCGGGGCTGGCGGGTTGCCGCTGACGCCGATGACCATGGCCCGCTCCGCTCCCATGCGCAGTGCCGGGCTAATGGGTGATAGCTGGCGCAGGGCGCCGTCGCCAAAATACTCGCGCCCGATCAGCTCCGCCGGGAAGATCGTAGGCAGGGCAGAGGATGCCATCAGGTGCTCGATGCTCACCACCGCAGGCACACCGACCTTGCGAGCAGCGCGCCACTTCTTGATGCCGGTGTTGCCCTGGAAGAAGGTCACGCTCTCGCCCCGGTTATACGAAGATGCGGTAATTCCGACGGCATCGAGGTAGCCGCGATCGATGCGCGACTGGATATTGCGAAATTGGATAGAGTGGCGTAACAAATCCCTGAGCGGTGCATTGTCCAGCAGTGACAGTGGTCGACTGTTGGTGATGCCGGCGTTGAACAGTGACATGAACAAGCGGAGCAGCCCCCATGCGATATGGGCGGCATCGGCATTGTAGACGTTCTCGACCGACAGGTCGGTCCACATCTTCTCAACTTTCTTGATTGACAGGCGAAAGTTGTTCGCCGAGGCAGCGATGGCCACGGCGTTAATGGCGCCGGCCGAGGTGCCAGTGATGATAGAAAAAGGGTTGCGGCTGCGTTTTGGAAACAGATCGGCTACCGCCTTGAGCACTCCTACCTGGTAAGCGCCCCGGGCACCACCGCCGGTTAATACCAGCGCGGTCTTGCCCTCTGCTTTCCATTCAATCGACATTGTTTTTTCCGCTGCCCTGACTGATGAAGTTTAGACCACTGCTCGCTACCCTTAAAATCGATTCGAGGTGACTACCGGCAGGCAAAGTGCTTGTGCGAGTCCACTCATCAGTTGTTACAATGCAGGGCTTTGTCCTGACAGGTCGCCTTCAATCCCTGTTACTCTGCTGCGGGCGGCGCGCTGCCCGCCTTTGTGATGTGAATCCGTCGGCGGCGACCTTCACCGATAGCTTATATCCAGGCGCGCTTTATGCAACACATGCAAGGTTCACCTCCCGGGCCCGGTGACGGATACGATTGGCGGGTAATCGCCAGACTACTGCCTTACCTTTGGCAGTACCGTGGCAGGGTGATGGTCGCACTGGCGTTCCTGATGTTGGCCAAAGCCGCGAACGTCATGGTGCCGGTCAGCCTGAAGTATATCGTCGATGCGCTGGATGCCAGCTTGCATCCCGACATCGAAGTGATCCTGGTGCCGCTGGGGTTGGTGTTGGCCTACGGTTTGCTGCGCTACAGCGCCGTGTTTTTTGGTGAGTTGCGCGACGCCATATTTGCCCGGGTGGCGGAGCGGTCACTGTCGCAAATCAGTCTGGCGGTGTTTCGCCACTTGCACCAGCTGGATCTGGCGTTTCACCTCGAGCGTCGAACCGGCGGTATCTCCAGGGATTTGGAGCGCGGCACCAATGGCATCAGCTTTTTATTGCGCTCGGTGGTATTCAGCGTCGTTCCCATCCTCATCGAAGTGATACTGGTGGTCGTCGTTATCGCGATTACCGCTGATATTTACTTTGCTCTCATCGTCATCGCCGGGGTTGCATCGTACATTGTTTTTTCAGTGTGGATGACCAACCGTCGCACCGTATTGATACGCACAGCCAACCAGCGTGACAGCGATGCCAACCACCGCGCCGTTGACAGCCTGCTGAACTACGAAACCGTGAAGTACTTCAACAACGAGGCTTACGAGGCGCAGCGCTACCAGCAGGATCTGCAAGCGCGGGAAGATGCCAAGGTGGTCAATCTCTATAGCCTGGCGGTGCTCAATAGTGGCCAGGCCCTCATCATTGCGGTCAGTGTCACGGTTGCCCTGTGGCTGGCCGCGGTCCGGGTCGCCAGCGGGGACATGACGCTGGGGGACCTGGCAATGGTCAACGCGTTTATGTTCCAGGTGTTTGTGCCCCTGAATATTCTCGGCTTCGTATACCGTGAGATACGCCGTGCCCTGACCGATGTCGAGGCCATGTTTGGCCTGATGGATATTGCACCGAAAGTGGTCGACCGAGAGGGAGCGCGCCCCTATCAGGAAACACTGGATGGTGTGGAGTTCGACCGGGTTTGCTTTGCCTATGACCCCCAGCGGCCAATTTTAAGGGGCCTCAGTTTCAAGGTTGAGCCCGGGCAAAAGCTTGCTATCGTTGGCCCCAGCGGGGCCGGCAAATCAACCCTGGGGCGGCTGCTGTTTCGTTTCTACGACGTCGACAGCGGCGGGATTCGAGTCGGTGGCACTGATATTCGTGACCTGCAGCAGCAAAGTTGGCGATCTGCGATAGGTGTGGTGCCCCAGGATACCGTTCTGTTCAATGACACCCTGCGCCAGAATATTCTCTACGGCCGACCCGATGCCACCGAGGACCAACTCAAGAGCGTCATCGAGCTCGCTCATCTCAGGGGCTTTGTCGATAGCCTTCCGGCGGGACTCGAAACCCGGGTTGGCGAGCGCGGGCTGAAGGTATCGGGGGGAGAAAAGCAGCGCGTGGCGATTGCCAGGATGTTGCTCAAAACCCCCCGCATCATGCTCTTCGATGAAGCAACCTCTTCCTTGGACTCAGCCTCGGAAAACGCTATCCTGCGGGCTCTGCGCGAGGTATCGGCGCGGCATACCAGCGTGGTGATCGCACACCGCCTGTCAACAGTGGTCGATGCTGACAATATCCTCGTATTGGACGCAGGCGAGATTGTAGAGAGTGGGACCCATGCCCATTTGATGGCGCAGAAGGGCCACTACTGGCAAATGTGGCAGCTGCAACAGAAACAGCAGGGTGAGAACCAGGCCAGCGGTTGACCAATTCTGGCGCCAATGGGCTTGAGGGAAAGAGCATGAAATATGTGATCGAGCCGGTGACGGCCTACCAGCAAAACTGTACGTTTTTGATTTGCGAGGATACCGGCAAAGCCGCGATTGTGGATCCGGGCGGTGAGGTCGATCGCCTGGTCGCCAGGCTGGAAGCCCTGCAGCTGGAGCCTGAAAAAATTTTCCTCACCCACGGACATATGGACCACTGTGGCGGGGCAGACGCACTGCGCAAACGGCTCGGGATTCCGATAGAGGGCCCCCATGAGGACGACCGGTTCTGGATTGACCAGCTTCCGGCATGGTGCAAAATGGCAGGCATGCCCCCGGTCGCTGCGTTCGAGCCCGACCGCTGGTTGCAGCAGGACGACACTGTTAGTTTCGGCGCGCAGCAGCTTGAAGTCAAACACTGTCCGGGCCACACTCCCGGGCATGTCATATTTTTCCACCGGACGGCCCGAATTGCCCAGGTAGGTGATGTGCTGTTCCAGGGTTCGATAGGGCGCACAGATTTTCCCCGCGGTGACCATGCCACGCTGGTCAAATCCATCCAGCAACAGCTCTGGCCCCTGGGCGACGACGTCACATTCATTCCCGGGCACGGGCCGACCTCGACATTTGGCCGTGAGCGGCGCTACAACCCCTTTGTTGCGGACCAGCGTTTTGGCTGACGACCCCGTCGTCCTGCGGCGACAACAGGCGACTTTATATCCGCTGCTGCTTCCCATGGCGTTGATCGCGATTGCTGTATGGGTACTGCAGGAACCCGCACTGAGTGCTCTGGGATATATCTTCGCAGTGTACAGCGCCTTGGTGCTGGGGGCACTGCCACGGGACATCCTGGATTTTGGCCGGCACCCCCGGCACTGGCTCGCGGCACTCGCTTTCTTTGCAGTAGCCATTGCGGGAATCCTGTTGCAGATTCCCGCTGGCTGCTTGCTGCTGGTATTTTGGGTCGGGCTGCTGTTGAGGCTATGGTATGTCCGGCAATATCACCGGCAGGCAGGGCGCAACCAGTCGGCGGAGCTGTTGCGGCGTGCCTTGCTGATAGCATTTTGGTCATCGATCAGCGTGCTGGTAGCATTGTACAATCCATACTGAGTACAATCCCCGCTGGAATCGGTAGGCGATGGCCCAGGCCATGGCTGTTCGAATACGGGGCCGGGCTGCAATTTGGCGAACGGAGCCATGGATCAACAGCGATGAATCTATATCCCATCTATAAATGGCTGGTCTATATACCCGGGCTGGGCTTGATAACGCTGGTTAATTTTCTTGGTGTGATGCTGGTTGCACCCTTTAGTCCGCGCCTGGCGAGCCGATGGTTCGCCGGCATGTGGGCCCGGGAGCTGCTTTACCTGGTTCCCGCCAGGCTGAGCGTTTACGGTGAAGAAAACCTGCCCCTGAATCCATCGTATATCGTGGTTGCCAATCACCTGAGTCTCATGGATATCCCGATTTTATATGGTTGGCTGGATCTCGATTTAAAGTGGGTGATGAAGAAGGAACTGCGCAAAGTGCCATTGATCGGGTCTGGCTGTGCCATGCTGGGCCATATATTTATCGACCGATCCAACCGCGAGGTGGCCCTGAAGCAATTGCAGGATGTGAAGCGGGATCTGGAGCCGGGCGTCTCAATCCTGTTCTTCCCCGAGGGAAGCCGCAGCCGCGATGGCACACTGAAAAAGTTTAAAAACGGGGCATTCCTGATGGCAAAAGACCTGGATCTGCCGATTCTGCCGATTACATTGACCCACGTCGATACGATATTACCCCCTGACGGCATGGACTTGCGTCCGGGCAGTGCCGAGATGATCATTCACCCTCCGATAGGCGTCGAAGAGGTTCGAAACTCCTCGACCGAGCAATTGCGTGACCGGGCAAGAGAGATCATCGCCACCCGGTTGGATAAGTAGCCGCCATGTACACTGGAATCGTGCAGGGTAGTTATCCCGTCGTCGCCATCGAAAAAAAGACCGGCTTGCATACGCTGACTATCGCGCTCGACGGTGAGCTTTGTCGGGATATACAGATAGGGGCCAGTGTGGCAGTGGATGGCGTCTGCTTAACAGTGACGGCGATTCGGGATACGCAGTTGCTCTTCGACGTCATGCAGCAGACCTTGCAGCAAACCACCCTGGGCTCCCTGCGACTCAATGACCGGGTCAATATCGAGCGATCGGCGCGCTATGGCGATGAAATCGGCGGGCACGCCATGTCGGGCCATGTTGACGCCGCTATTGAAATCATTGCTGTAGACGAACCGGAGAACAATCGCGAACTGAGCTTTCGCCTGCCGCCCTCGCTGGCGCCTTACCTGTTCCAGCGTGGTTATGTTGGCCTGAACGGCTGCAGCTTAACGGTTGCCCGCTACCAGCCCGAAGAGGCGCAATTCACGGTTTGCCTCATTCCCGAAACCCTGCGGGTGACCAATTTTGGGGAGAAAGTGGCAGGAGACAAGGTCAACCTGGAACTGGATCGCCAGACCCAGGCCATCGTCGATTCCGTGAGGCGCTACCTCGAGGACAATCAGCAGCAATTGCGGCAGTGGCTGGTTGACTAGTTTTGGGCATGGCAAAGTGCATCCTGCACTTGCTTGCACCGGTCGCGCTTCATCGGCTACCGCAAAGTGCTGCGGTTGTCTCCCTTGCCAAACGCTTGCATCGCCAGCACGCGCGCAGCGCAGATAAACAGGCTCTGGACCCTGACTGCCGGGCAGCTGGTAATGGGCCAGAGGCCTCGAATCAGGCGCCCGCGGTCTGGGCCTGCTCGACGTCTACCTCAACCCCTTCGATTTCTTCAAACAGGGCAATAAACTGTTGCGTCAGTTTGTGACCGCCGGCCAGGTAGATCAGCGGTTCAGACGCTTCGTGGGATTCGCGCATTTTTACTGACGAGCAGAGGTAGCTGGTAAACAACGGTAAGCCCTCTTCGGCCAGCGCATCCACGATGCGCTGCGGCTGATTGGCGCGCGGCTGGAACTGGTTGACCACAATCCCCTCCAGTGCCAGGTTTTCGCTGTGGTCTTCCTGGGTTTCCTGGATATTGGCCAGCAATGCATACAGGGCCTTGCGCGAGAAATCATCGCAATCAAAGGGTATCAACACCTTGTCAGCCGCAATCAGCGCCGACAGCGAGTAAAAGTTGAAGGCCGGCGGTGTGTCGATGTAGATGCGATCGAAGTCTTTCTTCAGCTTGCCCAGCAGGTCCCGCAGTTTGTAAATCTTGTGTTTGCTCTGGAGTTTGGATTCGATGTCCAGCAAATCGTGATGGCCGGGAATGATGTGGAGGTTTTCAAAGCCGGTGTCGTGGACAAAATCCATGGGTTCACGGCTGAACAGGCTGAAGCCCAGAGTTTGCTGGTAGTAATCGGCGATATTGTCTTCGGGGCTTTCGGCGTCAGCGCCCAGTACGTACTGGCTGGTGTTGCACTGCGAGTCGAGGTCAACCAGCAGGGTACGATAGCCGTAAGCGGCGCTGATGGCGGCGAGGTTGGTGGTGATGCTTGATTTGCCAACACCGCCCTTCTGGTTGAACACAACGCGAATCATTAGTTACTCCAATGTTGACCGGCAGGCTCTATCAGGTGCGAGCGCGGTACGATAATCGAGGGTGGACGAAAGGTTTTTTGCAAGTCGGTAATAATACCCATTGACGGTATTCCTTGGCAATATTCTGTCATCCCTATTCCGGGCATCTCCCTGCGGATTGTAGCCATGGCGCCAGGGCATGTCGGCTCGCAACAGCGCAACTTGCGTTGCGCCGGGACCGTCGGCACAATGCTGGCCTTTGGGCGCAGCATCGTTTTTCCCTGGGGCCTGGTCACAATGAAATCAGAAACCTATCCCGCATTGCGCTGGCAAGGGTCCAGTCTCGACCTGCTGGACCAGCGCCTGCTACCCCGGGAAATCCGCTACCTGACGCTGCATAGTGCGGAGCAGGTGGCTCAGGCAATTGCGGATATGGCCGTGCGCGGAGCGCCTGCCATCGGTATTGCCGCGGCGTACGGGGCCGCCCTCGCAGCCCTTGGGCTGCGGATGAACGCTACGGTCGATGCGCAGGCCTGGGCCGAGGCTATGCAGCCGGCCCTCGCAGCGCTGGCAGCATCACGACCCACCGCGGTGAATTTGTTCTGGGCCCTCGAGCAGGTGAAGCGGGAAGTGAAATTGGGCGGTGCCGATCTGCCTGCCAGATTGCAACAGCTGGCTCTGGACATACACCAGGCCGATATCAACGCCAACCGCACCCTGGGAAAACTCGGCGCCCAACTTTTGCATCGGGGTAGCCGCGTCTATACCCATTGCAATGCCGGGGCACTGGCCACGGGTGGCTATGGTACCGCTCTGGGTGTCATTCGAGCGGCCCATGAGCTGGGTAAGTTAGGCCAGGTTTACGCCGGGGAAACCCGACCCTGGCTGCAGGGAAGCCGATTGACAGCGTGGGAGTTACAGCAGCATAACATCCCGGTGTCGATTGCGGCCGAGGGCGCAGCGGGCTCATTGATGCGTAGCGGTCTCATCGACTGGGTGATCGTTGGCGCCGACCGCGTGGCGCGCAATGGTGACGTCGCCAACAAGGTCGGTACCTATAACCTGGCCGTGCTGGCGCGCCATCACAAGCTGCGGTTTATGGTCGCGTTGCCAAGCTCGACCATTGACCTGGCTGCGGCCAGTGGCGACGCGATACCGCTGGAACATCGCTCACCCGAAGAGCTCACCCGCTTCGCCGGAGTTGCCATCGCGCCCGAAGGTGTCGCCGCCGTGAATCCGGTATTCGATATCACGCCGGCCGACCTGGTGGACGTCCTGGTGACAGAAAAAGGCGTGGTCGAGCGGCCCGACGCTGCCGCAATCGAGGATTTACTCGCAGGCTAGACCGTATGCCGCACCAGCACAGCGATCGATTCCGTTGATTCAACCTAGAATCCGCAGTTGGGCACGGAATTATCGGGAAACCCCGGAGTGCCGGAATGCCGTATCACAGGCAAGGCATCGCTCGCCGGCAAGGGCTAGAGTCCTTGCCAAGAGTGATAACGACG